>CAZSVN010000033.1:0-11517 GCA_964610285.1 uncultured Candidatus Izemoplasmatales bacterium | reverse complement strand
CAGCTAAAGGTTCATCTAATAATAGAATTTGGGGTTTATTTACAAGAGCTCTTGCCAAAGCTACTCGTTGTTGTTGACCCCCTGATATTTGATCAACGCGACGTTTTTCATAACCAGAAAGTTTCACTAAAGTTAAAGCTTCTTTTGCAGCTTTTTCTATTTTTTCATTGATGAGTTTCCGAAGTTCTCTTCTGGATGGTATCTTTTCAGAAGTCGATTTGTCTTGCTTATATAAATCTTGCACTCCAAAAAAGTTTACAAGATATTCTAAAGAGCGATTGTTTAGTCCAAATGCTATATTATCTAGAATGTTTAGATGAGGAAACAAGGCGTAACGTTGAAACACCGTATGGATTGGTCTTGCATACGGTGGAAGATCATTGAATAATTTACCATTAATAATAACCATTCCATCATCAGGTTGAACAAAACCAGCTATCATTCTTAATGTTGTTGTCTTGCCACACCCAGATGGACCTAATAAGGTAACAAATTCGTTCTCGTATATATTCAAGTTTATGCTATTAACAACAGTTTCATCATCAAATATTTTCGTTACATTCTTTAACTCAATAATTACTTTTCGGTTTTCCATTGAAACCTCCTAATATTAATACTTGGTACAAGAAATAATTATAGTCCGTTTTTTCAAAAAAACAAGACTAATTTTTATTTTTTTTAAATGAAAATTCTTTCTTAAATTTTCAAATGAAAATCAGTTTGATTTTTTGGAATTTCTATAAACTTATAATTCTCCATATTTAGACATTTTATCCTAATGTTTTTTTTTTATTTTGTAAATATTTTTTTAAAATAAAATAAAAGTTTTTTTTAGAAAAAATACGTTTTTTTTCAGAAATAATATTTCAAAAAATTAAATATAAATGTTATAATATTTTTAGAGGTGAAATAATGCTTAGAATTGATCGTTCCACTCTAGTTGAAACCATAAAAAGTATGGTTATTGAAACAACTAAAACTCTGGATAAGAGTGTTGTCGACAAATTGTTATTTGCTTTGGATTCAGAGACGAACAGTCTTGCCAAAAATGTGTTGAGCAAAATTATTGAAAATCAAGAAATTGCCAAGTTAGAAAACATCCCTCTTTGTCAAGATACAGGAGTTGTAGTTTGTTTTATAGAAATCGGTAGAGATTTAGTATTTGACTACGATTTAACAGAAGCAATCAATGAAGGTGTTCATCATGGTTATATCGATGGGTATTTAAGAAAATCGATTGTTAAACATCCATTAAACCGCGATAATACTAAAGATAATACTCCAGCAATTATTCATTATGAATTTATTCCGGGAAACGAACTGAAAATCCATTTGGCTCCAAAGGGTGGAGGCAGCGAAAATATGTCTGCACTAAAAATGTTATCCCCTTCTGATGGAAGAGATGGAATCATCCAGTTTGTGCTTGAAACCATAAAGAATGCTGGTGGTAGACCTTGCCCTCCTATTATTGTAGGAATTGGTATCGGTGGTAATTTCGAACACGTTGCTTATCTTGCAAAAAAAGCTATTTTCAGACACATTGATGATAAATCATCTTTGGAAGAAGATCGTTTATTAGAAATAGAACTTTTAGAAAAAATAAATAAATTAGATGTTGGTCCAATGGGTCTAGGTGGAGACACCACTGCTTTAGCAGTCAAAGTAAATTCAGCTCCATGTCATATAGCTTCTTTACCGGTAGCAATCAACTTACAGTGCCATAGCGCACGAAAGAAAGAGGTGATTTTAGTTGGAAAAGATTCTTAAAACACCAATTTCTGATGAAGCAAGAACATCTCTTCGTGTTGGAGACGAAGTTTTAATCAGTGGAACCATCTATACTGCTAGAGACGCAGCTCATAAAAACATGGTAGAAACCATAGAGCAGAATGGTGAATTACCATTCAAATTTGTAGGTCAAATTATTTATTATGTAGGACCAACTCCCGCAAAACCTGGTCAAGCAATTGGATCTTGTGGTCCAACATCGAGTTATAGAATGGATCGATTCAGTCCTATATTGATGAATAAGGGCTTGAAAGTTATGATTGGAAAAGGTGAACGTTCGGAAACATTCATTCAAGAAATGATCCAAGAAAAAGCTGTCTATTTAATAGCAATCGGAGGAATTGGAGCATTGTTATCAAAAAAAGTTATTGCAAGCGAAATTATTGCTTACCCAGAACTTGGAGCAGAGGCAATTCGAAAATTAGAAGTGAAAGATTTTCCTGCAATCGTTGCGATTGATTCAAAAGGTAATTCAATATTTCAATAAAAAAATAGAACTCTTTTTATGGAGTTCTATTATTTTTTTAATATTAGTAAGCTTTTGCGTAATAGACTAAGTGTTTTCCTTCCTTGCCACAGACTGGACAAGTCTTGCCAATTGGGGTTTGATCAAATGGCATACATCTTGAGGTAGCTGTAGTATCTTGTTTTATTGTTTCTTCACAAGCTTCATCTCCACACCACATCATTTTTACATAGCCAGAATTTTTATTGATAATATTTTTGAATTCTTCATAATCCGTAGCCATTCTAGTGTTTTCGATTACATTTTGCAATGCGTTTTGATACATTTCTTGATGTATTTTCTCTAAAATACTTGGAATTGATGTTGGAACATCTTCCAAATTCATTAAGGTTTTTTCATGATTGTATCGCTTTGCAAGTACGCATTGATTGTTTTCTAAATCACGAGGTCCAATTTCAATTCTTAAAGGAACACCTTTCATCTCTGATTCCGAAAATTTCCATCCAGGAGATTTATCAGAATCATCCGTTTTCACGCGAATACCTTGCGCTTGAAGTTTTTCTTGAAGTGCGGCACATGCTTCTAGCACTCCAGGTTTATGGTCTTGAATCGGTATTATCATAACTTGAGTAGGTGCTAGATGTGGAGGTAATACCAAACCGGAATCATCCCCATGCACCATAATTACCGCTCCGATAAGTCTTGTGGATACACCCCAAGATGTTTGATGAGGATTTTTCACTACTCCATCTTTATCTTGGAAACTGATATTGAATGCTTGTGCAAAACCGGTTCCCAAGTAATGTGTGGTACCGCTTTGTAATGCTTTTCCATCATGCATTAATGCTTCTATAGAATAGGTATCAACTGCACCTGCAAATTTCTCTTTTTCTGTTTTTTGTCCAATGACAAATGGTATTGCGAGTAATTCAGAACCTAATTTTTCATACACATCTAAGATATCCAATGCTTCTTTTCTAGCTTCTTCTTCATCTTTATGAACAGTATGTCCTTCTTGCCATAAAAATTCACTACCGCGTAAAAATGGTCTAGTTGTCTTTTCCCATCTGACAACATTACACCATTGATTGTACTTTTTAGGCAAATCACGGTAAGACGTAATTATTTTGGAATAATGATTACAGAATAAAGTCTCTGAAGTAGGTCTTACAATCAAACGCTCTGCAAGTTCTTCGTTACCTCCAATGGTTATAATTGCGGTCTCAGGCGCAAAGCCTTCAACATGTTCTGCTTCTTTTAAAAATAATGATTCTGGAATAACAAGTGGCATATATACATTTTCATGACCTGTTTTCTTGAACTCGCCATCCAAATATTCTCTTATTCCTTCCCAAAGTGCAAACCCATAAGGTCTATATATAATAAAGCCTTTCGCATCTGAATAGTCCATCAATTCTGCTTTACGGCATACATCTGTATACCATTGAGCAAAATCTTCATCTCTGGCTGTTATCTCTTTTACTAATTTTTTTTGCCATAGTATCACTCCTTCGTTTAAGTATTATAGCATAATTCAAATATAGTCACTATATTTTATAGTACTTTTTCTATAAATTTATATAAATCTTCAGTGGTCCCGTATTTAAATACATTGCAGTCTTTAAGAACCTCTTCAAAAATCCTTCCAACTTCCATTTTAAGCCATGATTTTAGATCCTCTTTATCAAAGTCTTTTGCCTTTAAATCATCTATCCAGTGTAGATGTTTTTCAAGTTCTGGATAGTTTAGGGGATTTAAGCCTTTCATAAGACATTCTTCAATTAAATCCAATTCTCGAATCAAACGTCCTGGTAAAATCGCTAATCCCATTACTTCGATCAAGCCAATATTTTCTTTTTTGATATGGAATAACTCTTTACGAGGATGGTACAGTCCATATGGCTCTTCTTTGGTAGAATAATTGTTTCTTAAAACAATATAAAATCGATATTTCGCTCCATCCAATTTCACAATAGGAGTTACCGTATTGTGGTCTTGGTCCGTATGAGCAAAGATATTGATTTCTGGATTGTCGTATTTATACCAAGCATTATAGATTTCACTGACCATATCAAGCAAAGCGTTCTCATTATCCGAACTGATTCGAATGACAGACATCGGCCAATCCAAGACTTCTATTTCTATTTTGCGTTTTTTGTATCTTCGTAGTACTCTCGCTTTTTCAATTGGGAAATCATAACGTCCTCCTTGAAAATGATGATGACCTAATATTGATCCTCCTACAATCGGTAATCCAGCATTGGAACCAATTAGGTAGTGAGGAAATTTATTGATGAAATCAACAAGTTCCGCAAATGTTGTTTGATTGACATACATTGGGGAATGTTCTTTACGGAGCACAATCATGTGTTCATTAAAGTACGCGTATGGAGAATACTGGATACCCCAAGCATCTTTCTCATGGTTTAACGTAATGGATACTACTCGGTGATTACTTCTTGGCGCTAAACTTGTTGCTTGATATACGCCAACATTTTCCATACACAATGGACAAGTCGGGTAATTATCGGTAACAAGTGATTGTTTCAAGATATCTTTTGGATCTTTTTCTGGTTTGGATGTGTTTATCGTAATTTCTAAAGGCGCAAATTGTCCATCATATATATACTTGATATTATTTTCTATCCGTTTTGTTTTAATATAATTACTAGCCATGGATAAATCATGAAAGAAATTGGTAGCGGTTAGTGGACCAGTTTTGTATTTTATTTGGAACATCTTTGTTAATTCGCTTGGCCTTGGTAATAAGCAATCAACAATTTTCGCTTCAAATGCATCTCTATCTATAACGGAATTCGATTCCAATATATGGTGTTCCAAAGCATAATTTAAAACAAATTCCATCGTTTCAAAAAAGTCAACCTCATGTTTGATAACTTCTTTGGTAAAGGAATTGAGTTGTAATAAATATAGCATTTGATTGACTGAATAATACTCATCATCCAAGCCCAAATATAAGTGATTTTGAGCATATACAATTAATTCGTTTAATCGTTGATTTATCATAAATTACTCCTTGTATCCGTTTGGAAGTTTTTGATGAAATCTCCAAGCAGAATCAATGATATCCTTGATGTTTTTTGTAGGTTTCCAACCAAGATATTGTTCCGCTTTTTTGTAAGAAGCAACTAGTTTATCGGGATCTCCTGGTCTTCTATCACCAAAATGCATAGGGATATCGTGTCCTGTTACTGTTCTGGCTGTTTGCACTATTTGTAAATTCGAATATCCGGTTTCCGATCCTAGATTAAATATTTCAGACGCATACCCTGCATTTAAATATTCAATCGCTTTTATATGTGCATCCGCTAAATCTTCAACGTGAATATAATCACGGATACATGTACCATCGAATGTATTGTAATCATTACCAAAAATCGTTAACGACTTGCGCGTTGCAAGAGGCACTTGCAACACAATTGGAATCAAATGTGTTTCGGGATTATGATCTTCCCCTATGGAACTATCACTTGAGGCTCCAGCAACATTGAAATAACGTAAACTTACATATTTTATTCCATACGCCTTGTCAGCCCATTTGATCATTTTTTCCATAATGAGTTTACTTTCACCATAAGGATTTGTCGGTTTTGTTTCGTAATCCTCCGTAATTGGCATTTTCTCATGTTCACCATACGTCGCTGCGGAGGAAGAGAATACCAGTTTCTTAACATGGTACTCTGCCATCATTTCTAATAACACGATGGTTCCATAAATGTTATTATCGAAATATTTGATTGGATTTTGCATAGATTCTCCAACCAAACTAGATGCCGCAAAGTGAATACAACCATCAATCGTATTTTCTTCAAATACATTCCTAAGAAAGTCCCTATTTCGAATATCACCTTCATAGAAAGCGGCACTCTTAGGAACGGATTCAATATGTCCAGTTAATAAGTTATCAACAACGATAACTTTGTGGTCGAGTGATAAAGCTAGTTTCACAAAATGACTACCAATATACCCTGCGCCACCTAATACTAATAGATTCATAGTGGTCTCCAATCAATTTTATTGATACCTTCAAAATCAAGAAAATAATGATGTTTCGGTTTAAAATTAAACACTAGTTTCTCCTCCGTAATCGGATGAGAAAATTCTATTTGATACGCATATAACCCTAGAAAATAATCTGAGTTGTTTATTTGCTCGCCATATTTTGTGTCTCCTAATAAGGGATGCTTATGATGCGCAAACTGAAATCTAATTTGATGAAACCGTCCAGAAATCAATTCCACATCAACAAGGGAATAAGTATCGTTGTGAATGAACATTTCGTCCAACACTCGATATTTGAGTTTCGCCAATTTCCCAGAAGATTCATTGGCTATAACAGCCTGTCTCATGTCTGAATCTTTCATCATGTAATCCACCAAGGTTCCTGTTTTATGTTCAAAAGATTCTTTTGCAATCGCTAAATATTTTTTATTAAATTGATGATCTCGAACTTGTTTCGATAGCCTGCTAGCCGCTTTGGATGTTTTTGCAAACACCATAAGCCCTGCAACATTTAGGTCTAGACGATGAACAAGACCTAGAAATACATTCCCAGGTTTGTCATATTTTTCTTTCAAATAGCCCTTTAAGATATTGACCATATCAGGTAGGTCCATATCGCTTGCTTGAGATAATATCCCTCTGGTTTTTAAACATACGATGAGATGATTATCTTCATATAGGATGGATAAATCCATTTTCATCAACCTTCTTTATTATCACTACATATTTTATCACAAAATGAAAGAAAAACTAAGCCTTTTCAGCTTAGTTTATTATTTATGGGTTAACTCTATTCGGTCCTCTATACAAGAATGTTACATCTCTAATATTGTCAATATTGAATAATCTCATCAAGAAACGAGTTAATCCAAAGCCATATCCACCGTGAGGAGGTACACCATATTTAAAGAAATTGAAATAGAAATCTAGGGATTCTCTTGGTAATTCTTTTACATCAGCTTGTTTCAATAAAACATCAATGCGGTGTTCTCTTTGTGCTCCTGTAGTGATTTCAATCCCTCTGTATAATAAGTCCAAACTCTTCATTAAACCACGTTCATCTAACATATGGTAGAATGGTCTCGCTTCAAATGGGTAATCGATAATAAAGACAAAATCAGAGTTCAATTTTTTCTTTGCATACATACCAATTAACTCTTCTTCTTTTCGATCAAAATCATGAGCTTTTTCACCGATATATTTGTATTTTTCTTGAATGATTTGTTTAGCTTCCGCAAACGGAATTCTTGGGAAAGCAACTTCTGGAACTTGGATTTCATGTTTAAATTCTTTTTCAAATTCTTCGCCAATAGACGATTTTAAATCCTTCATCACACGAACCATAACTGCTTCTTCTAAATCCATAACATCATGATGAGATTTGATCCAACTCATTTCTGCGTCTACAGAAGTAAATTCGGTAGCGTGATAAGCTGTATGAGAATTTTCAGCACGGAATACTGGACCAATTTCAAAGACATTATTAAATCCCGCAGACATCGCCATTTGTTTGTAAAATTGTGGCGACTGTGCCAAATAAACCGTTTTACCAAAGTAATCCATTTTAAATACTTCTGCCCCAGATTCTGACGCAGTTCCTAAAATTTTAGGAGAATGAATCTCGATGAAATTGTGTTCCACCCAATATGTTCTCATTGCCATTTCCGCAATTGTTTGGGCTTTAAAAATCAAATAATTGCGATCGGTTCTTAAATCTAAGAAACGATTGTCCAGGCGCAAATCTTGATTGGATTTATTGGTGTAATTTAAAATATCAATTGGTAATTCATCTTCGCTAAGTGATGTAATTTCTATCGATGTTGGAAGAAATTCCATACCTCTTAGTTTTACATTCGGTGAAGACTTAACCACTCCCGTTGCTAAAATAGTGCTCTCTTTTGTTAGAGTACTAACCAAATCGTTCATTACTTTGTTTTCATCATTTTTTTCAATCGTAATTTGTAATTTCGCAGACGAATCTCTTATAATTAAAAATTGAACATATTGAAGATCTCTTATCTTATCGACAAATCCACATACTTCAATTGTTTGATCAAAATATTTATCTAAATTGCTAAAATATAATTTTTCCATAATAACCTCTTATCTCTACGTATTTAGTCAAATTATTATAGCATATAACACTATTGTTTTCAATTGATTAAATATAATAAATTTTACGCTTATTTGTGTATTTTTCTAGTCACTTTATGTATAATATTTACAAGGAGGCGATTTTATGTTAAAAAAACAGTATCAAACATTTCTTGATTTTGTGGAAGCAGAAAATAAAGACAATGCTTTAACGTTTATTCTTGATTTGCTAGAAAAGGGTGAATCATTAATAAACATTTATGAGCATTTTCTAATACCTTCTTTGTCGGATTATAAATGTTTGAAGAAAGATGAAGAAATTTGTATTTGGAAGGAACATACTAGAACATCCATTATTCGGACAATTTTAGAAGCTAGTTACTCTTACCTCATCAAGGCTAAGCAAAAATCAATAAAGAAGAAAGTGATAACCCTTTGCCCTCAAGAAGAATATCATGAAATAGGGGCAATCATTGCGAATAATTATTTGTCATTAGTGGGATTTGATGCTTCTTATATTGGTGCAAATACTCCAGCGGATGACATTATATCAGCAATTCGAGTATTACAACCAGATTATGTTGCGTTAAGTGTAACCAATTATTATAATTTAGTGGTAACCAAACGTTTAACAGAGCGAATTCGTAAGGAATTTCCTAACGTAAAAATTATCGTGGGTGGTCAAGCATTTAAACATCCTGAATCTTTAAATCAAATCACATATGATTATCAATTAAATTCCTATGAAGACATCTTAGCATTTCGAAAAGAGGTGTCTGCATGAAATTAGCTTTTCAAATAGCAAAACGATTTTTACTTTCCGCTAAAAAACAAACGATTTTGATTATCATAGGAAATGGTGTTGGGATTTCTGTTCAAGTGTTTATTGGATCCTTGATTAGTGGGTTACAAGTAAGTTTAGTGGATTCTACCATCGGATCAAGATCACAAATTACTATTAATATTGAAGATGAGTATATCAGCGATTATCAAAATACGATTGCAACCATTGAGGCTTCATCTGAAAATATTACGGTAGTATCTCCTACCGTTAGTACAAGTGGATCATTGGTTAAAGGTGAATCCAGTGAAATTATCGTATTAAGAGGATTGGAATTTTCTACCGCTGAGGAAATTTATAATTTAGAAGATAAACTCGTAGAAGGCTCTTCCCTTCCAACAACCGCAAATCAAGTATTGCTAGGGAAAAACCTAAAGGATCTTCTAGGTGTTTCAATTGGTGATACAGTGGAGTATGACGCCCCATTCTATAATGGAAATTTTGAAGTGGTCGGTTTCTTTGATTTCAAAGTACAAGAAATCAATAATACATGGGGGCTAACAACAATCCCAACCGTTCAAAACATTTTAGGTATTACTGATCAAGTATCACAAATTGAAATGCAACTAGATAAAGTATTTGACGCAGATCTTACTAAAGATGAAATTGTAGCTAGTCTAAATGATAGCACGTATACAGTTTCCACGTGGATTGCTGAAAATGAAGAATTGTTATCTGGCCTTCAAGGTCAAAGTAGTTCGTCCTTAACGATTCAAGTTGCGGTTGTAATATCTGTAGTTATTAGTATATCTAGCGTCTTATCCGTAACAGTACTGCAAAAATCAAGGCAACTTGGTATTTTAAAGGCAATGGGTGTAAAAGATAAAGATGCAAGTATGATTTTCTTGTTTGAAGGATTATTATTAGGCGTATTTGGAGCTATCGTAGGAATCCTACTAGGCATGGGATTATTACTAGCATTTACAACCTTTGCATTAAATCCAGATGGCACCCCAGTAATTCCATTATCTTTTGATATTGGTTTCCTATTATTATCTGGAGGAATAGCAATTGTTGCTTCTACTCTTGCGACATTGAGTCCTGCAAGAAAATCTTCTAGATTAAGTGTGATTGAGGTGATTCGTAATGGCTGAGATATTAACATTAAAAAACATCAACAAAACCTATGGTCTAAATACCAAGAATCCTACTCAAGTATTATTTGACCTTAGTTTAGGTATTGAAGAAAAATCATTCAATGCAATCATTGGTCAAAGTGGTTCCGGAAAGTCAACCCTATTAAACATCATTGGTACGTTAGATAAGCCTACTAGCGGAGAAGTTTTATTTAATGGTAAGAAACTAAATGAATACACCAAAGATGAATTAGCGGATTTTCGAAATCAATCCATTGGTTTTATTTTCCAATTTCATTATTTGCTACCAGAATTTACTGCTTTGGAAAATGTTTTGATGCCATATCGAATTTCGAAAAAAGAAGTTACAAAAGAAATCTTAGATAGAGCTCATGAATTATTAGAAATTGTAGGGTTAAAAGAATTTGAAAATAACTTAGCGAACAATCTAAGTGGTGGGCAACAACAACGTGTAGCAATCGCAAGAAGTTTAATTAATCATCCTCAAATCATTTTGGCGGATGAACCTACAGGTAATTTAGATAGCGACACAACAGAAAATATTTACCAATTATTACGTGAGATTAACCGAACATTAGAAACAACATTTATTATCATTACTCACGACAGGCATATTGCAGAAAAAACAGATAGAATCATTGAAGTTAAAGATGGTAAAATTTACTTGGATATCACAAAATAAAATCAAAAAAATAGCCGGATTCTTAACGAATCCGACTTTTTTATTTATTCGGGTTTGTGTACTACAATTTGAGGGAATGGAATTTCAATATTATTCGCATCAAGGATTTCTTTAATCGCTTGTCTAATTCCACGTTCTATTGCGTAATGCTTTTCAGTTCTGGTTTTTACCATTACACGTAAATTGACAGAACTATTAGCCAACTCATAAACTCCAAGTACAATCGGAGTTTCTGTTATATCAGGATACACTTCTTGATATTTCGGTAATTCAACATTCAATATATCAATTACTTTTTGGATGTTTTCTCCATAAGCAATTCCAAAATCAATAATCGCTACAGATGGACTTGCTGAATAGTTCATTAAACTATCAATCGTACCATTTGAAATGATTTTAATATCTTGTTTCCAGTTTTTCAATTTCGTAGTTTTTAAACCAATATCGATTACTTCTCCTTTATATCCATTGATTTCAACAATATCTCCTACATCAAAATGATGTTCAAATATAATAAAGAATCCTG
>CAZSVN010000032.1:0-11758 GCA_964610285.1 uncultured Candidatus Izemoplasmatales bacterium | reverse complement strand
TAGAAGGTCAAATGTTCGCTGCTTTAAAAGAACTAGGTATCAATGAAATCATTGATACAAATTTCACAGCGGACTTAACGATTATTGAAGAAGGACATGAATTTATTAATAGAGTACAAAATGGTGGGATTTTACCGATGTTTACATCTTGTTCACCAGGATGGGTTAATTATTTAGAGTTATACTACCCTGAATACATTCCTAATTTATCTAGTTGTAAATCTCCTCAACAAATGGCTGGAGATTTAACCAAAACATATTATGCAAAAAAATTAAATAAAAAACCAGAAGAAAATTATTCGGTGTCTACGATCCCGTGTGTTGCTAAAAAGTCCGAAGCAAAAAGACCTGAAATGGGTAGAGATGGATATAAAGATGTCGATTTAGTTTTGACTACAAGAGAATTAGCTCGTATCATTCGACACAGAGGAATTCCTTTTAAGGATTTGGATCCAATTCGTCCATTTGGAGATTTGGCAAATTATACTGGCGCAGCTTCTATTTTTGGAGCTAGTGGTGGAGTTATGGAAGCCGCTTTAAGAACAGTAACAGAAATATTAGAAGGTCATTCTACTCCGGTTGAATTTAATGAAATTAGAGGATTAAAAGATATCAAAGAAGCAACATATACTGTTGCTGGAATGGAAGTTAATGTGGCTGTTGTACATGGTGGAGCAGCAATCAAAGAATTTTTTAAAATGTTAAAAACGACGGATAAGCAATATCATTTTGTTGAATTTATGGGATGTACTGGTGGATGTATTAACGGTGGAGGACAACCAATTGTTTCTGCTATCAATCAAGAAAAATATGATGTTAGAGCATTGAGATCAAAAGTGTTATATAATATCGATCACAATACGGAATTCAGAAAATCACATGAAAACCCAGCTATTAAAATGATTTATGATGATTTTTTAGGAAAACCTAGTTCGCATAAAGCACATGAACTACTTCATACAACATACAAAGAACGTTCATTCTATGATGTGAAATAACAAGATTTGAATTAAAAAAATTACATAATAAAACACTGCGGATTTTAGCTCGATGAAAATATATTACAACATCGTTTTAAAATCCGCAGTAAATATCATATAATGTATTTGGTTATCCAATTTGAAATAAAACGCACAACTTAGGAGGATTTAGATGAAGAAAATATTAACATTATTATTACTAATGATGACTGTGATTACTTTGGCTAGTTGTGATAATACTTCTACAGATGCTACAACGGTAGCTACAACGGTAGCATCTACAACTGTAACTACAACTGCATCTCCAGAACCGTTAACAATTATTGCGCCCAATGGAGCACCTGCATTATCACAATTATTTGTACAAGATAATGATAATTATATTGTTGATGTTGTCAACGGGGAAGATCCATTAATTGCAGCTTTAGGGTCAGAATCGCATGATTTTGTTTTCTGTGCAACTAACACAGCTGCAAAATTATATAAAAGTGGGATTGATTATCAATTCTTAGCAGCAATTACATTTGGAAATTTATTTTTAGTTAGTATGCAAGAATCGGCTTTTACACTAGACTCGTTAGATGGAAAAGAAATTATTTTATTTGGACAAAATGCATCACCAGATATTATTTTAAAATACATTCTTCAAGAAGCGGAAGTTACAGCGACATTAACATATGTGGATTCAGTAGCTTCAGCAAATGCAATGTTTATCGCTGACAATACAAAAATTATCATGTCAGCTGAACCATTATTATCGATACTTAGTTTAAATGTACGAGGATATAAAATCCTTGATTTACAACAAGCTTATAAAGATGTTACTGGGGAAGATAGTTATCCGCAAGCTGGTGTTTTTGGAAAAACAGATTTGACAAATGAACAAATCAATCAGTTCTTGTATGATTTAGAAGAATCAGTAACAAAAGTCAATGAAGATATTGACACAACTGTTGCAAAAGCTTTAGAATTAGAGTATCCTTTTCCTGAAGCTGTGCTTCGCGCATCAATACCTAATAGCAATATAGGTTTTGTTCCAGCTTTAGAAGTGAAAGATGATTTAGAAAGTTTCTTCAACATTATTTTAGGAATGAATGGTACCTTAATCGGTGGTTCGCTTCCAGATGATGGGTTCTATTACGTACCATAAAAAAATATTTAGGTGATAAATTTGAAAAAAACTGGAATTACTGTACTATCCGTTTTCTTTATTTTCCTTGTTTGGATAATAGCGAATGCTATCGTTGATAACACATTGTTATTACCAACACCTAAGGGAGTATTATTAGCGTTTGGTAGAATATTTATTGATATCGATTCCCTAACCGTAATATGGAGTACAATATTGCGGTTATTAGTAGGACTATTTATAGCATCATTCTTTGGATTGCTTTTAGGAATATTGGCTGGCTTTAATAAGAATATTTCTGTTTTTCTCACGCCATTCGTTACTATTTTACGGACAATACCTGTTATTTCAATAACTGTTATTTTATTAATTATGTTTGGTTTTTCCCTAACACCATATATCATAACGTTTTTGATGTTATTTCCTTTAATTTATCAAGGTACTTATGGAGCAATAAAGGGAATTGATCAGGAATTAATCGATGTATACAAATTAGAAGATAATCATTTCTTAAGTGGATTAACTCATTGTTATTTACCATTGATTTCAAAAAACATTCGAACATCATTACTACAGTCATTAGGACTTGGTATCAAAGTATTAGTCATGGCCGAATATTTAGCACAAACAAGAGACTCTATAGGAAACGAATTGTATTTAGCCAAAGTCAATTTACAGTATGATGAAGTTTTTGCTTGGACATTATTATTGATTATTCTAGCAATTATATTTGAACTACTGATCAATCGGTACAAACCGATTACAGAAAAATTGAAAAAAACTTCAAAATCATAATTAGGTATATATTTTATATTAAAATATAGTATAATGTTTAGAGAAATACAAGTAGCTAAAGCATGCGGAATTGAAATCATAATATATGGCACTAGCCAGATTTAATTCAAACAGCAAGACTTATGCACATAGCTGTGCATGAGTCTTTTTTTAAAAAGAGAGGGTTTATATGAACGAATATCAAAAGAAGAATGAAGAAATTCTAAAAGAGCAGAATGTCGATATATCAATCGGTTTATCTACCGAGGAAGTAAATGCTAGACATGAACAATATGGATTGAACGAATTAAGAGAGAAGAAAAAAACAACATTATTACAAATGTTTTTATCTCAATTTAATGACTTTTTGGTTATTATTTTGTTAATTGCAGCCGCAATTTCTATTGTGTTAGGAATCATTGAAGGAGAAGGTTTAGTAGATGGGTTAGTCATTCTAGCAATCGTTTTACTGAACTCTGTTTTGGGCGTTGTTCAAGAACAAAGAGCTAGTAACGCACTGGCGGCTCTAAAAAAAATGAGTTCTCCAAATGCCAAAGTTATTCGTAATGGAAAAGCGATTGAAATACCCTCTGTAGAACTTACTATTGGGGATATTGTATTATTGGAAACCGGCGATTATGTAGCTGCGGATATTAGATTGTTGGAATCAACGAATTTGCGTTCTGATGAATCTGCTTTAACTGGTGAATCGACATCCGTAGAAAAAGATGCAAAAGTTGTGTTTGATAAAGAAGTAGTATTGGCTGAAAGAGTCAATCTTGTATATATGTCTACTTTAGTAACTTATGGTAAAGGTAAAGGAATCGTTACCAGCATCGGTATGGAAACCGAAATTGGTAAAATAGCTACCAGGTTAGCGGATGTAAAAGAAGGAAGTACACCTTTGCAAAAGACAATCGATCAATTCGCAAAAGTGCTGGGTATTATATGTATTGCAGTATCTCTTGTCGTGTTTGGACTTGGATTATTACAAGGGAAAGAATTGTTTGAAATCTTCTTAACAGCTATAGCGTTAGCAGTAGCTGCTATTCCAGAAGGATTAACTGCTGTTATTACTGTAGTTTTAGCATTGGGAATGCAAAGAATGGTGAAGAGACATGCCATCATTAAGAATTTATCTACTGTTGAAACACTAGGACAAGCTACTGTTATTTGTTCTGATAAAACGGGTACATTAACACAAAATGAGATGACTGTTCGTAAAGTGTTTGATTTAACAAATGAATATGACGTTTTAGGAAGTGGATACTCCTTACAAGGAACTATTCAATTGAACAATAAAGATGTGAAAGCAAAAGGAAGTTTAGAAAAAATTCTACAAGTATGTCTGTTGTGTAATGACGCTAAAATTCAAAGTGAAGATAAAATTTTAGGGGATCCTACGGAAGGATCATTACTTGTCTTAGCAGCAAAAGGCGGATATTCATTAGATAATTTAGAAAAAACATATCCACAATTGAATGAATACACATTTGACTCAACTAGAAAAATGATGACTTCTATTAATAAAGTAGATGGTAAAAATCTTGTGTTGACCAAAGGAGCATGCGATCAATTAGTGAAACAATGTGACCGTGTTTATATCGATGGTGAAATTCGAAAAATCACTAAAAAAGATATTAATAATATTCTTTCAAAAAATGAAGAATATTCTAAAAAAGCTTATCGTGTGTTAGGTTTCGCATACAGTGAAACAGAAGTACCAGAAGCTCTAGATTTAGAAAAAAATCTAATTTTTGTTGGCTTAACAGCGATGATTGATCCACCTAGACAAGAAGCAAAAGATGCAATTGCTCAATGCCATAAAGCTGGAATTCGAGTAATGATGATTACTGGAGACCATTTGACGACAGCGATTGCGATTGCGACTGAATTAAATATATTAAAACCTGGTCATATCGCATTGTCAGGTGAAGAAACCAGAAACATGACAGATGAAGAATTTGAAGATGCAATTATGAACTGTGATGTCTTCGCAAGAAGCACACCAGCTGATAAAATCAAAATTGTTGAAATTTTACAAAAGAACGGTGAAGTTGTAGCAATGACCGGAGATGGTGTCAATGATTCTCCTGCGTTGAAACAAGCAGAAATAGGAGTTGCAATGGGCATCACGGGAACAGAAGTATCCAAAGAAGCTAGTAATATGATTTTAACTGATGATAACTTTGCTTCGATTGTTTCTGCTGTAGAAGAAGGAAGAATTATTTATAGTAATATTCGTAAGTTTACGATATATTTGGTATCTTGTAACATTGGTGAAATTTTAGTGATATTAGTAGCTATGATTTTCAGTAAATTCTTTGGAGGACTTATTCCATTACTTGCAATTCACTTGCTATGGATAAATCTAATGACAGATTCCTTTCCAGCATTTGCTTTGGGTATGGAAAAAGGTGAAAAGAACATCATGGATATGCCACCAAGAGATACAAAAGAACAACTACTTAACAAGCAAACATTAATTAAGGTAATCATTCAAGGTGTAGGTTTGATGATAGCTGCATTAATCAGTTTCAAACTCGGATTAGATCATATTGCTGGTGCGTCAATGACACAAGCAAGAACTATGATATTTGTTACTATAATATTTGGGGAATTATTTAGGACTTATTCTGCTAGATCAGAAACAAAGTTTCTTTGGCAATCCAATCCATTTTCCAATAAAGCGGTTAATTATGCAGTCTTTCTGTCTGTAGCTTTATTGGCTCTATTGGTATATGTCCCTCAAATGGCTGGAGTGTTTAAAATTGAAGCTCTAACTTTTGTTGAATTAATCATCGCGGTATCATTGGGATTTGTTCCTATGATGTTTGGTGAATTAACAAAAGTAGTACAAGCAAAATTAGAGTAGTGAAATATATATTTTTATCTTTGATATTGAAAATAAGCAGTTATTAATGTAAAATGAAGTTTAGAGATGAGGCGGATATTATATGAAAAATAATATTTTAAAGAATATAAAACTTGATACAAGAGAAAAAATATATAAAGATTTTAGAAAGTTAAATGCAAAAGGGTATTCCGTTCAAATCCTATTAACTACGAAAAGACTTATTATTTATTCTCACGGACTAGCGTTATCAAGAGGGAAACGTACAAAACAAAAAAGAATGAATGAGATTGACTTAAACGCTATTCATCGTTTAGAATATTATATTGAAATCATAAAAAATAATATTTGGGTTCGATTGATAGGATTTATCTTGTTTGTAGCATCTCTTGGTTTGGGATATGCATTGTATATGGGAATGCTTCCTGTTCCTTCCTCTATTCCATTCCTCCCTTATAGCAAGTATATTGCGGCCGGGGTAATAGGATTTATCGGATTAATGATGATGTTCACTAGACGCAAAACATTATATTTAAACATTAATGCTGGAAATAGTGATAAGACGGTTGTTAAATTCGATGTAAATAAATACAACGAATTGGCAATAAGATATCTCGCAAGTAAAATAAGACCAAATTAGCGTTCATTTTGAACGCTTTTTTTTATTTTTGGAATTTTGAATAAATATTTCATGATATAATGTTAAATAAGATAAAATTGAAGAGGTGAATGAATGAAACTGGATTACAAAAAAACGTTTTACGTTGGGTTGGCTTTTTTCTTAATTACATTGTTTTGGCAAACGTATGATTCTGTCATAACAAAGATACTAATCGATAAGTTTGGTATGAATCAAACGTTATCAGGAGTCATAATGGCATTAGACAATGTGTTGGCGTTGTTTTTGATACCGTTATTTGGAACGTTGTCTGATAAAAAGAAGTCCAAAAAAGGGAAAAGAACACCTTATATTATTGTTGGAACAATCATCGCAGCTTTCGCATTTATGGGATTATCATTTAGTGATAGCGTGCAAACAACTAGGTTGCAAACTGAAACCAGTGTAACAAGTGATTATGAACTGGTTACAGATGACGATATAACACAATCCGAATGGTTTACAATGCAAACTGCTATTGAGACCGAATGGAATATTCTATTGACGGATGGCGTAATTGATCAAGCGAGATTTGATAAAGCAGAAACAGAAATCATCAATGCGATGGATCCTTATCTAGTTGATAATGACATTACTCAAACGGAAGAAGATCAATTAAAAGAATTATATTATGATCACCTGAACCAAAGAGCTTGGATACAGACAAGTCAATCTCCAGTTATATTCGTAGTATTTGTAGTGAATTTATTAGTTGCTTTACTTGCAATGTCAACTTTCAGATCACCTGCAGTTGCTTTAATGCCTGATGTAACTGTAAAACCGTTACGATCAAAAGGAAATGCAGTAATCAACCTTATGGGAACATTTGGTGGAATTTTAGCAATCATTGTGCTAAAAATACTTTCACTTGATAATCTATCCTATGTAAATTACGCACCAGCATTTATTATAGTTGGAGTTTTAATGCTTGTATTACTCGGACTCTTCTTATGGAAAGTAAACGAACCTAAATTGGTAAAAGAAAGAGAAGATTTGGATTTAAAACTTGGTTTAACAGAAGAAGCCGAAGCCGAAGAATTAAACGAATCTGTAGAAGAATTCAGTAAAAGCAAACGCAAATCATTGATACTAATATTAGCATCCGTATTTTTATGGTTTATAGGATATAATGCGGTTACTACAAAATTATCTGATTATGCTCCTAAAGTATTGAATTTAGGATTCTCTATGCCATTATTAATCGCTCAAGGAGCTGCCTTAATAGCATTTATTCCTATTGGTATTTTAGCAACAAAAATTGGTAGAAGAAAAACCATTTTAGCTGGTATTATTACATTAACATTATGTTTTGGGTCGGTATATTTCCTAACTCCAGATACAGCATTTGTTATGTATATAATATTTGGGTTAACTGGTGTTGCTTGGGCAACAATTAATGTAAACTCGTATCCAATGGTTGTAGAATTGGCAAAAGGATCCGATATTGGGAAATATACTGGATATTACTATACATTTAGTATGGCAGCGCAAATATTGACTCCTATTTTATCCGGTTTCTTAATGGATCAATTTGGAAGGAAATTATTATTCCCATACGCAGCATTCTTTGTGCTAGCTTCCTTTATAACTATGTTCTTAGTAAAACATGGAGATGCAAAAATCATTAAAAAGGATTCTGTATTAGAAAACTTTGATGTAGACATGGATTAAGCTATTTATAAAAATACAAAGTGAGCTAAAAACTAGCTCACTTTTTTTGTTATTTTTTAAATCCAACTCTATCCATTGTTCCCCAAGTATGTTTTCCCTTCATGGAAGCGAAATATCCCCAAGCTCGGTACATACTAATGATTTGCCTCCATCCGAAATTTTCAATGATGCCATAAAATATAATTATCCAAGTATCTCTTTTGGATAAAGTAGATGTGTATCGTTCTTGAATTAGAAGTGAGACTAAAGATAAACTCATACCAAATAAGAACGTAATTACAAGCAATAGTGTTATAAATACGCCATTAAATAATCCGAAGATAAGGCCAATAATCAACGTAGCGTATACTTGCAATTCTAATAATGGCGCTACCATCTCAAATATAAAGAAGTAAGGCATTGCGAATATACCGTTTGCTTTGTATTTGGGATTCATAATCATTTTTCTATGAAAAGATAGTGTTTCTATCAAACCTCTTTGCCATCTATTTCTTTGCGAAAACAAAATTTTTCGTTTTTCAGGTACTTCCGTATAACACCGAGCCATAGGAACGTAAGCAACGCGGTAGTTTAAATTGTTTTCTGCGGCTTTTTTAGTAATTCTTACCACCAATTCTAAATCTTCTCCAACCGTTTTTTTCTTAAAAGAACTAGCAGATAAATATCCACCGATTTCAATCAGCATTCTCTTTTCAAATAATCCAAATGCCCCGGAAACAATTAGAAAGCAATCTAACTTTGAAAACGCAAGTCTACCGGTATTGAAAGCACGTAAGTATTCAATTGTTTGAAATCTTGTTAATGGAGTTTTCGGCAATTCATATTTTTCTACTAATCCATGGTCCACAGTAGCCCCGTTAACAGGGACAATAGAGCCGCCAAGCGCTAGTGGGATTTTGTCACTATCTAAAGCGCTAGCCATCATTTTGAGTATACCATCCGATTCAATCAAAGAATCAGCGTCTATGCCACACACGTAATCATATTTCGAGAAATTAATGCAAGCATTTAAAGAATCTGCTTTTCCGCCATTATTTTTGTCAATTAAAGTCAATTTTTTATAGAATTTATTTTTATAGACCGCTTTAACCAATCTTGTTTGTACGATTTGATTTACTCTATAATCAACTCTTTTTAATTTGAATGCTTTGATAATAGTTTCCAATGTGCTATCTTTCGATCCATCATTTACAACGATTACTTCATATGTTGGATATTTTAAACTAAGTAGCGAACGCAGACTCTCTACAATCGATAATTCTTCGTTGTATGCGGGAACCATAATGGAAACAGGAGGCAAAATTCCATTTTCATATAGAAAATCCTCGCTTTTAATATTCCATAAGTTTTCCTGTTTTCTGTATTCAAATAGCGCAAGTATAGCAAATATGAGATATATTCCATTTACAACTAGATAATATCCGATAAACCAGATATTTAGGTCAATTACATAGGTAAATATTATTGTTTGAAAATTAGAATTAAATATCAATTTCATATTGGTAACTATAAACGTTATTGGTAAGAACAAAAATATTATAATCACAATGGTCAGTAACCATTTAAACTTTCTTGTTTCCGGTTCCACTTCGGGGGTCATTTGTCTAGGATACATTAACTGTATATGGCCCATTAATTTAAATAATTTCGGATCTAAATAATCATTTAATTCTAAATAAAAATCATAATTTTCTTTTGCAATTGGTTCCAGGATATCAAGCAACTCTTTTTGTATTGCTAAATCTTTATTTGCATTTAGAAAATTAATGATATTAACAGAATGTTTGCTCATAATCATAGCTTTGATTAATTCTTTAATATTAGATTTATCATCCATAGTTAATAAAATATAATCCAATTTTTTAGATAAAACCCCAGCTAAAAGATATTTCTTTCGAATATGAATATCCGTTAAAAAAAGTTCGAATATTTGTTGGTAATATTCTTTTTCATTTTCACAAATTTCATAAATCACTTCTATGTAAATAGAATCCCTTTGAGTTAAACTTGAGAAATTCATTAGTTTCAAAATTGTTTCCATATTGCCATCAGCAATTAATGAATTTGCAGCTATTCTTACCACTTCATCATCACTATTCATCAGATATTTATTGATGCTTAAATCTAAATTATAATAGCTAGATAAAGCAATTAGAGTTTGATAATACAAACGATTAATTCTTTCTTTTGATAACGCACTTAGAATTATAGAATTTCCTTGAATGTAGTGTTCTTCAATTTCTTTTAATGTATTCTTTAAGGGTGCTTCAAAGTTTGGATGATAAACTTGCATAGATAGTTCAATAAAAGCTTCTCTAATTTCAATAATTGGGGACTCAAAATGTCTACTTAAATCATATTTGGATTGATTGATATATTTTTTTAGTATTTTAATTACTCTTTTTTGATAATATCGTTTACTGAAAATTAAACTTTTGATAATACCCTTTAATACATCTTCATCGATATCTCTTTTTAATCCATTTACAATTAATATTTTGATATGTTCTTTTCGCTCAATCTCCAATCGGTCTAACAAAGCGTTTTTGGTTGTTTCATTCCGAAAAAGAGATAAATATGTTATCGCTTTGGTTCTTGTGTATATTTTGTTTGAGTTTATGTTTCTTAGCAATTTTCGAATGACGTGTTTGTTCAGTAAATATTCATAAATTTCATCCATAGCTAATTGAGATAGTTGTATTCGCTGAGTCAGAACAAACAAATTATACAAGAATCGCTTCATAGAGCATTTTATTAGAATGTTTTCTGATAAACGGTAGCGCTTCATTAATAATTCTTGAATTTCTAGATTTTTTATTGTTGTTTTGGCTTTGATACGTTTTTGCAAGAATATAGACAGGATTAAAATGCATGATATTACTATAAAAACAAACGTGAGTATTAAAACATCCTTGTAAGTCATATTACAAGTATTCCTTTCTAATGGTATCGCGTTCAATAATACCTAAAATTTCTTCTAAAATGATTGGTTTTGATATGACAAAATTAATGTTAATTTGGTTTGCTTTATCGATAATCATTACATCTTTGTTCTGTACCATTAAAATATATAATGTTTTCATGTTGATAGAAGACTCGTTTAATAGTTGTTTAATCATTAATCCATCTAATTTATGAGTATATCGATCCACAACGATTGCGTTAAACAATTTGTTTTTAGCAATATCAACCGCAGTAACTCCGTCTTTGGCTTGAGTAACGGTAAAATTGTGTTTTTCTAAATATTCACTGATGATATTCAAAGTCAACTGATCCGCGTCAACCACCAAAACATTTCCGAATGTCATTTTATCAAAAATAGTATATTGGTCGATAAATGCATTGTTTGTAAACTTGTGAGAAAGATTGATTCGGCTTGTTCCAAGGTAGATTAGTTTTTCAACTATATCTCTATTTGGTAATTCATCAATGACTTCATTGACGAATACGACGGAAATCGAAACAGTAATTTCTGTGATAAACACTTCGGAATCTTTCACAGCATTTTGGATTTTTGATGCATACCCTTTAATGCCTTTCCCTTTATAATCATGAACTAAAATAATGAATCCTGGTCCCATTCTCTTAAATAGCAAATCCTCTTCGGAAATGGTTTGATTCAATAGATAACCAAGACTACTAATCGTTTCGTCACCAATTTTATTTGAAAACTCGATATTTAATTCAGCCAT
>CAZSVN010000031.1:0-12015 GCA_964610285.1 uncultured Candidatus Izemoplasmatales bacterium | reverse complement strand
GACTCCTTTTACAACGAGGATGGTTAAAAACCATCCAAATTATTGAAAATTACCTTTTATAATAATAAACAATTAAAGATACAATTTTGTTGGTGAAATTAATTAAATTTTTAATGCTATTCGATGTTATATTTTTTATATCATTACATTCTGTTTAAAATAATTATAACATATATATATTTTAATGAATATGTATCTTCATAAATTTTATAATAAAAAAAAGCCATCTAGTGGCTTTATACTTGTTTATGTAAAACGTAGATGTTTCTTTCAGGTAACACAATAGAATCCAGTTGAGTAAACCCTACTTTTTCAAATACACGTTCATATTCTTTAAAATCATGTGTTACTTCGTATATCGTAGAGACTTCATCGGTTCCTTCAACGTTAACATGAATTGTATGTACAATGCTGTGATCCACATCTCCCTTATGTGATTCCCATTTGAAATTAAATTCTTTATCGTCTTCAGTGTATCCATCTAAAGCATCAATATATTCTGCACTTAGTACATCAAAGATGAAAATCCCATTTGGTTTTAGAGAATTATAGATATTGGTAAAACCAAATTCTACATCTTCTAAATCGGTTAAATGATTGATCACATCCATGGATGCAATAATATTGTCAAATAAATAATCGATGGGGTCTAACAAATCATACATCGCAACTTCTAATGTTACATCTTCGGTTTCTGCACGGTAACTCACTACGTTTAACATATCTTCGGATAAGTCCGTCGCTACGACTTCATAGCCAGCTTTTGCTAGTTCAATGGATAATGTACCCGTCCCACACCCAATGTCAAGAACAGTACCTACTGAGGTGTACTGGTCAATTAATTTTATATATTCATCATACACATCAGGATCAATAAACGAATCATAAAACGATGCTAAACCATCATAATCCATTTTGTTCTCCAAATGTTATTTTTTCTCGTTCAAAAAATATTTTTTCAATTTGATAAAACTCTCTATCTTCTTTATGCATAACATGGATTATTATCGATTTTAAATCGATTAAGATCCAACGATTGTTTTGATGTCCTTCTACGCGAAATTCAACATTTGCGGGTAGAGCTTGCTTTATATGATTAATCGCTGAGCCAGCTTGTCTTTCATTGGTAGCTGTAGCGATGATTTGATAATCATAGTACGGTGAATGATTACGAAAATCATAGATAATAATATCTTGTAATTTCAAACCATTTAACGCTTCATAAACTGTTTGTAAAAGTTCAGTCATTCAATTCCTCCAATTCTTTTTGATAATAGCGAATCGCTTCTTCTGTAACAGCAGAAAACTCTTGTTTATTCTTTAAAATATAGTTTTTTGTTTGAATCATGATTTTATATACTGCAAGATCTAGATGTTTTGTTGCTAAGATTCTTAAATCGTCATGAACAAAATCTCGGTCTTCTTCTATAAAGTCACTGACATAGATAATTTTTTCCAATAGACTCATCGCTTTTCTACCTGAGCAATGATACATAACAGCATTTAGAATATCTTGATTCGTGATAGAAAATTTGGTTTTTGCCAGGTTGTATGCAGCATATGCATGAATGCACCCTAGAGGAACCGTATCATCAATAAGATTACTTGCAAGTAGTCTATTTTCTTCTAATGAATTAATCTTTGTTATATCATGTAAATAAGAAGCCACAATAACACTAGGAATATCAGCGTTGTAAATCTCGCCTAATGTAATCGCGACTTTTTTTACGTTATAAATATGTTTTAATCTTTTTGGATGGTCAACAAATTTATGTTTTAAATAAATCTCTAATTCTTTCATTGTTTCTTGATACATCATATAATAGCTAACCTTGTATATACTCCTACCACAAATGGTGCATAAGCTCTTACACAGAATGGTGCTCTTAACGTAACGAACCCAAGTCCAGAGAACACGATATCATATTTTTGATTGTCTCTTATTTTAAATTCATGGTAAACCCACTTTGGAACATCTTCATCTGGTGAAAATGGTGGACTTAACAACGTATATTTTTTGGTGTGATATAACTCATCAGCTGTTCTTGTTTTAGTTCTATGAATATTTAACGTGTTCGCAAAATACGTGATTAAACTAATCTTATCTCCAGTTTCTCCGGAAATAATATCCAATCTTGCTAAACCACCAAAGAATAATGTTTGCCCTTCATATAGTTGAAAAATCAATGGTTTAATCTCTTTTTTTGGAACTGTAAGTTTATAAGATGGTCTTGTTAAATAATGCATGTATTGATGCTTGTTGATGACACCAGGTGTATCATAAATAATCGATCCATCTAATAATTGGAATCCAATCAGTCCGATGGTAGTTCTTGGTGAAATCGATACGGTTAGAACATCCGCAGGTTCTCCTAGGTAACGTTTTAATATTTGGTTGACAATTTTGGATTTCCCAACGTTTGAACACCCTACAATATATACATTTCGTTTGCCTTTGTATTTATTAATTAACTCCATTAACTCATCAAAGTTATCTCCATATTTTGCAGAAACTAAAATGGATGATAACACGGTAAATCCTTGCGCAGCCAACATCAGTTTTAACCAGTTTAAAATTTTCTTTGGTTTCACATTTTTTGGTAATAAATCCATTTTATTACCAACTAGTATTACATCTTCATTTCCAGTTAAAGTCTTAATAGCTGGAACAAATGAACCTGAAAAATCAAAGATATCTACAATTTTAACGATTAATGCATCCTCTTCTTTGATTCGATCGATTACTTTAACATAATCGCTATTGGATACTGTATATGGGTACACTTCATTGTAGTGACGAATTCGATAACATCGTTGACAAATCATATTGCTAGGTTCAAAATCCTCTAAGATTTTGTCACTAACAAATCCTGGTAATGTTTTGTCTTCAGTTTGAATTAGTGCTCCACAACCCTTGCAATAAATTTCCTTCATCATCTACCCCTTCTCATTAAGTTTCAGTTTGTAATAAAAATCTGGATCAGTTCGTTTCAGTCTAGCCAAGATTCGTTTTTCATAATGCTTGCTAATCTTCGTGAACCATTTTTCTCCTTTTCGCTTTATCGTGTCCACCACGATAACATAAAATCCCATTCTCTTTCCACCTAATACATCGGTCATAAATTGATCACCTATTAGGCATACCGTTTCAGGGTTTGGATAATTTGCATATCTCAATGCTCTTTTGAATCCAAGTCTAAACGGTTTTCTTGCATCATAAACATACCGCGCATCAACTTGTTTTGCAAATGATTTGACTCGATCTTTCTTATTATTCGATATAATATACACTTCAAAGCCAATCGATTCTATGGTTTGAAATAAGTCATAAATTTTACCTGTTGGTTCATGTTCATCATATGGAATTAATGTATTGTCCAAATCCAACATAATTATTTTAATGTTTTCTTGCCAAAGTTTTTGGAAATCAATATCAAATAATGTTTTAATATATTCATTAGGGTAAAAATGCTTTTTATTAAAAAATAGCTCAAACATACTTTTCCCTCCTAATGTTATATTAATTATACCTAAAAAAAGACAAATTGTCTATTTTTTTTACGTCTAACGGGTGTTTTTATGAAAAAAACACTAAAACATTTAATTTAGTGCTTTCCTGTTCGTTGAATATAAGATTTATTTCTGTTTAACGGCTTAATTAAACTAGTCTTTGTATTTCCAACTAAATCCAATCGTTTCTCTTTTGTAAGTGCTTCTAAAACCAATTGATAGTTTTTAGGATTTCGAAACTGAATCAATGCTCGCTGCATTGCTTTTTCATGACTTGATTTCGCTACATATATCGGTTGCATTGTTCTTGGATCAAGTCCAGTATAATACATTGTCGTCGCAACCGTTAAAGGAGTTGGATAGAAATCTTGAACTTGCTGCGGATTGTAATTCATGTCTCTCACATACTCTGCTAGGATAATTGCATCTTTCAATGTAGAACCTGGATGAGAGCTCATTAGGTATGGTACTAAGAATTGATTTTTACCTAATTTTTGGTTGATTTGATAATATCGTTTTACGAACTCATCGTATAATTCTCTACTAGGTTTACCCATCGCTTTCAATACGGTGGGACTAACATGTTCTGGAGCTACTTTTAATTGTCCAGATACATGATGCTCTACGAGTTCATTAAAGAATTCTGGATTATTATCATACATCAAATAATCGTATCGTATACCAGAACGAATGAAGACTTTCTTTATTCCATCCAATTCTCTTAAACTTCTCAATATATCCAAATAATCTTCATGACTAACCTCTAAGCTACTACATGCTTTTTCTCCGATACATGCTTTGTGTTGACACACACCATGTTTTACTTGCTTCTTACAAGCAATGTTGTAGAAATTAGCGGTAGGTCCGCCTACATCATGAATGTAACCTTTGAAGTCCACATCATCGATGATAAGTTTTGCTTCTTTTATAATGGATTCTTTGGACCTAGATTGAATTGCTCGTCCTTGATGTGCAGATAGCGCACAGAAACTACAACCACCAAAACATCCACGATTGGCAGTAATGGAAAATTTAATTTCATCCATTGCAGCAATGTGTCCAATTTTTTCAAGTTTTGGGTGAGCACTTCTCATATATGGCAAATCATAAACTCCATCCATTTCAAATCTTGTTAATATCCTCATTGGAGGGTTTTGTATGACAACGATGTTATCGTATTCTTCTACTAGTGTTTTCGCTGTTATATAGTCGGAGTTCGTATACTGAATCATAAAGGACTTCGCATACAATTCTCTGTTTGTTGTAATATCTTTATAATTTGGTAGGATGATAGCATCATTGGGTATAAAATTCTTATCGGTCGTTTTAACAACGGTACCTGCAATATAGGTTAGGTATTGAACATCCATTCCTGATTGCAATGCTTCCGCAACTTCTACAATTGCGAGTTCACCCATTCCATACACTAAAATATCTGCATCTGCATCTAACAATATACTCTTCTTTACTGTGTCACTCCAATAATCGTAATGACCCAGTCTTCTAAGAGAACTCTCTACTCCACCAAGAATAATAGCCCCTGAAGGGTCCACTTTACGGATTGCTTCTGAATATTTGATAACTGCTCTATCTGGGCGTTTACCCATATATCCACCAGGCGTATAATAATCTTTTCTTCGGTGTTTTCTGGCAACAGTATAGTGATTCACCATGGAATCAATATTACCGGAAGTAACCAACCAACCCAATTTTGGTTTTCCAAATTCTAAAAAATTAGTTGGATCCTTGATATCTGGTTGACTGAGTATACAAACTGTAAATCCATGTCTTTCTAATATTCTACCAATGATTGCAACACCAAAAGAAGGGTGGTCGCAATACGCGTCTCCACTCACTAAAACGAAGTCTGGAACTTCGATATTCCATTTTATCATTTCTTCTTTGTCAATTGGTAAAAATGGCATTTAAATCACATACTTCCTACTTAATCTATGTACTTCTTTTATAATTTGACGATAGTTTGGTATCCACATATCAATGTACTTATAAAATTCTTTTTGATGGTTGGATACCTTTAGATGTACCAACTCGTGAATTAAAATCACTTTAGTATAGTGCTCGTCAAAACGAGCTAATATAGAATTCAATTTAACGATTCTCTTTTTGGGAATACAACTTCCATATCTGCTTTTCATAAGTTGTGTTTTGAACATAATATTGTCCAAATTAATACTATTACCTATTTCAAATGTTAGGTCTACTAATAAGCCTTCCATTATTTTTAGTAATAGTTGTTGATATATTTTTTCAACATATTTCGTATCAAATTCATTCGTTTTGAAATGGATAAAAATTTGGTTATCCTTAATAGAATAGGTATTCTTTGGACATGAATATTGAGAAACAATATTATATTCCACTCCAAATATACTCATAGTATCACTGTTGTATAAAGGAATCTTAATCTGTTGATTCTCTAATCTGTTCAAGATATTACTTTGATGTTTCAAAATAAACGTCTTAATTTGATCTTGCTTCATCTGTTTATTACAAGTAATCATGATGGTATCTTCTTTTATTCTAAGATACATATTTTTGATGTTCTTGTAAAAAACTTGATAATAAATGTCTTTATTACCAAGTCTGATTTTATTCATCTACTACCTCAAGAAATGAAAACACAAATTTCGTTGTCTTTTCAGCAACTTCTTTGCTGGTTTTAGAATAATCTATAATTTGCTGTTTGGAATCAATGATGTCTGATATTCCTCTAATAGAAATAAATGGCACTTTAAATTTATAGGCGGTAATAGCAACTGCCATTCCTTCCATTTCTACTCCTATTACGTTATCTACGTTTCTAAGGATTTTGCGGATATCTTTTTTAGAAGTAACAAATTTATCCCCAGAAACGAGGTTTCCAACTTCGTAAGAGTAATTCAATTGTTTAAACACATCTTCTGCTTTTTGTAAATAAAAATCATCCATATATACAATCAATGGATCATCTGCCATTTGACCATAAGGTACATTGTCAATTTCTGTTAACGATACGTCAAAGTAGGCAATACCTTTCGCTAGGATGATATCTCCGATTTTAAGCGGTGATAATCCTCCAGCTACGCCAGTATTGATTACAATACGACAATTATATCTTGTTAATAAAATAGTCGCTGTAATCGCTGCATTTACTTTCCCAATACCGGACTTTACCACAACAACATAATGGTTTTTGATTTTTCCTATATAAAATGTTTTATCGCTAATAATTTCTGTTTTATCGATTAACATTTCTTGAAAATATATGGTTAATTCTTTATCGATAGCTCCGATAATTCCAATCATTTAAAACACCTCTATACTATTTATTTAAAATCAATGATTTCGGCTTGCATTTCTTGGCCGCTTTCCGATTTAAAATCGATAATTTTTCCTTTTTTCTTGCCTACTAAAGCTTTTCCTAAAGGGGATTCATTAGAGATTTTACCAAGGAAAGGATTTGCTTCTAGATGCCCTACGATAGTGTATTCTTTGTTTTCCATGATAACTTTACCTTTTCTCATCAAATTTAAAATAACGGTTTTCCCTAGGGTAATCGTCTTGCTTCTATTATTTTCTTTGATGATTTCAGAATGTCTTAAAATATTTTCAATTTCTTTCACACGACCTTCAATTCTTGCTTGTTCATCTCTAGCTGCGTCGTAGTCAGCGTTTTCAGATAAGTCACCTTGAGATCTAGCTTCCTTCAAAGCTTCTAAGTTGATTTTCCGTTTGACTCCCTTTAATTCTTCTAATTCTTCTTTAAGTTGCGCATAACCTGCTTCGGTTAATTGATAGTTGTTTTCCATATTCGTTCTCCTTAATAAAATGCATTTTATTATATCATATTTTATTTGTTTAAGATAGCAATAATTTTCGCGCTGATTAAGTCCACCGCTACATCGTGTTGATAATCATTTGGGATGATGATATCTGCATACCGTTTGGTTGGTTTTACAAATGCGTAGTGCATTGGCTTAACGGTATCTAAGTATTGATAGATTACGGAATCTAGTGTTCTTCCTCGTTCCACAATATCTCTTTTTAGTCTGCGAATGAAGCGCAAGTCATCGTCCGCTTCCACAAACAATTTTATATCCGCTAGGTTGCGAATTCTTTCGTCTTCCAGAATCAAGATTCCCTCTAGAATTATGATTTTTGCGGAATCGATAATTTCTACCTCAGGAGCTCTCGTGTCGTTTACAAAATCATAGGTTGGTTTTTTAATTTGTTTTCCTTCCATTAATTCGCTCACGTGTTGGTAAAAGAGATCATTGTCAAGTGAAAAAGGATGATCATAATTAACTTTTTTTCGTTCTTCTTTTGACATGTGACTTTGGTCTTTGTAGTAGTCATCATGTCTAATTACAACAATATTATAGGACTTCAGTTGTCTGAGAATTTTATTCACTACCGTTGTTTTTCCGGATGAAGATCCTCCAGCAACTGCAATGATTACTGGTTTATTCATGTGTTACCCTCCTGATTAAATCAAATGGTTCTACCTTGTGATTGACATTTATATACATTTTCTGCAGTGGATGTCTGGCGACTGTTATTGGATTCATTTCTTCATCGAATAACACGTCAACCTTGCTTATCGTAAATGTTTTCTTTGGTGAAACGATTTCTATTGTATCACCAATTTCAAAATAGTTTCGCTGTTCAATCAATGCCATATTTTTATCAACATCATATTCTAAAACCATTCCGATAAATTCTTGTGTCGGCATTTCACTACGGTAATTGTATAATTGTTCTTCTACTGATGAATCTCCTTTTAGGAACCCGGTTGAAGTAAGTCTATTTTCCGCTTTTTTAATTTCGTTCTTATAAAAACTCAAGTCTTTCAAAGTGTTTGAGTAATAATCATCGATTAACATTCTATAAGCCAATACTACGGTTGCAATATAATGGATGGATTTCATTCTGCCTTCAATTTTTAAAGAAGATACTCCAATATCTAATAAATCTGGAATAAACTCTGTGATTTCCAAATCTTTAGAAGACATTTGAAAATCATAATTGTCAGAAATTAATTGATCGGATTCATATAATTTATACAACCATCTACAGCTGTGAGCACATCCACCACGATTGGCATCTCGATTCACCATGTAATTCGATAAGGTACATCTACCCGAATAGGATACACACATTCCGCCGTGAATGAATATTTCCAAATCCGCTTTGGTTTGCTCGTTCACCTCTTTGATTTCCTCTACTGATAATTCTCTTGCAAGAACTACTCTTTGAACACCTTCCTCATAGAAATAGTCTGCGAGTAGAGAATTGGTTACAGAGAATTGAGTGGATAGATGAAGTTCTAGTTTGGTAATTTGTTTTGCTCGTTCCATTATGGAAAAACTCGAACAAATAATTGCATCTACACCTATTCTATTCAGTTCCAGTAAATACTCATCAAGCCCAGCTTCATCTTCATCATGAAATACAATATTGGTTGTAACGTATACTTTCTTTTGTAAGTTGTGAGCAAATAAAACCAATTCTTCTAACATAGGAATCGTAAAATTAGACGCTCTAGCCCTCAATGAAAACAAAACACCACCTACATAGACTGCATCAGCCCCATATAACAATGCAATCTTAGCCTTCTCAAGGCTACCAGCTGGGGCAAGTAACTCAGTCTTCATCTAAGTCACCTTTGCGTTTTTCGGTACGTCTATAATAGAATCCAGAATCAAATCCTTGATATTTTTTCATAAATTCCGAATACGGTAGATGTCCTTTATATAAGCGAATCGAATCATAGTACTCAGCATCTTCGATAAATAATCGTTCTATGAAAAAATCAGATAATATAGAATGTAATCGTTTCATTTCGTGAAAGGACAATAATTTATGAGAACGGAACATATGTGTACCAAATGCATCTTCTAAAATTGGATAAAAATCATCGGGTCGAATTTCTTCATTTAATCGCATATGAACGTTGTTTATGTATTCTTTTCCTGATATATTCTTGTGCAACGCATAATGGGTTATTAACTTGCGTTTAGAGTAGAACATATCCAAATATCCATGTCCTATAATCGATAATTCAATTGATTGTTTTAATCGTGCAATCTCTTCTATTTCTTCTAGCGTTATCTCTCTAGATAACGTGATTCCTTTAAGTTGTTTATTGCTCAAATGAATTGCTGAAAAACTGTCAGTATTCATCGTTCCAGGTTGGTAAATAATTAAATCTTCCATACCCAGTTTTTTTGCTAAAACGTACACGGTTAAATCATTAATAACAATTCCAGAAACCTGTAAAGGTTTGAGTTGAGATAAAAAATCAACTAAATTTGAGATATCGTCTTGATGAATCATTCGATTGATTAATACATATACTCGTTTTTGATGTTCTAATGCATACACCATTACTCGCTTAATCTCATCAAGATTAAATACCTGAATGACTTTTGTTGTAAATATCGTGTCAAGACTAAAAACATCAACTCCTAATTGATGGAATGTTTCCAGTTCTGTAAATGTTTTTACTCTTGCAACAAGATTCACAAACTCACCTATTTCTTAATCGATACAGATAATCCATCTCCAAGATTATATATGTAGGAATCATAATTCGGATTGTTCATAATGTATTCATTGAAGTTTCTTATTTTCTTAACCAACTGTTTTTTATTCTTAGAATCAATTAATTCAGGGTTTTCTACAAGTCCTCGAAATAATAGATTATCGGAAACAATGATACCTGATGAAGATACATACATTTCATATTTTTCAAAGAATTTCATGTAAGACGATTTGGAAGCATCAATAAAGAGAAGATCACATTGGAAATCTTCGCTTATCTGATATTCTATAGCATCTCCTAAAACCAACTTTATTTTGGAATCTAGATTTGCTTTCTTGACATTATTTACTGCTCTTAGATAACTATCTTCATCTCGTTCAATTGATAATACAGAAGCATCGGTATAAGTAGCAATCATGATTGCACTATATCCAATTGCTGTGCCAATTTCTAACACTTGTGAAACGCGACTTGCTTGTATCAACTGAATGATTAAATTAATTGCATCTATTTGAATAATTGGTGTCTTAAGTAGACTTGCTTCTTGAAGAATCTCTTCGATAACAGAATTGGTTCTTTGGGGATTTATTTGCTTTAAATAATCACTCATTGAACACTAGTTTTTTTCTTCTTCGTCGTCGTCTTCTTCGTCTTCGTCTTCTTCGTCTTCTTCTAAATAGTTTTCTAGTACTTCTTCCACTAAATCCCACTCTGCATCTGTTTCAATTTGGGATAATTGGCCTTCTTCGCCATCTTCAGGGTTGAATGTAGCTGCAAAATATTCTCCAGTTTCATCACCTTTTACTTGATACACAACATAAGATTTGTTAAATTCGTCTGAATCAAACGTCATTACGATGACACATTCAATTTCCTGCCCATTTTCATCTGTTACTACAAAAATTTCGTCGTTCATATAAATCTCACTTTCCGCTATCCAAATAGCTTTGTAATATTAAAGTGGCTGCAAGTTTATCCACTTTTGTTTTTCTTTTCTTTCTGCTTAAATCCGCTTTTATCATTAGGCTGTTCGCCATCTTTGATGTTAATCGTTCATCAATCAAAACAACTTCTAAACCAGTTTCTTGTTCAATCATTGCTTTGAAGTCAATACTTGTCTGAGCTTGAAAGCCTATGCTTCCATTCATATTTTTAGGCAATCCTAAAATTATTTTTTCAGGATTTAACTCTTGAATCACTTTTTTTAATTCTACAATAGCAGTCTTGTAATCATCACTATTAAAATGAATAGTACCATAGGTTGATGCAATGATTTGATTGATATCTGAACTTGCAATTCCTAAGGTTTTTGTTCCTAAATCTAACCCGATAACTCTCATAAGACAAGATCCTTTATCCGCTCTATAGCCAAATCAATTTTGCTTGGGTCTTTACCGCCTGCTTGTGCAAAATCAGGACGTCCACCACCAAAGCCATCACAGACCATAGCGGCTTCTTTTACTAATTTTCCAGCATCAAATTTAATAGAATTACTCTTACATACAATCACAACTTTTTCGCCTAGATTGGACAATAACAAAACCAATCCACCTTCTAGATCTGCTGCTAAATCATCTGCAAGTTGCTTCAATGCATTTCCAGCAAAGTTTTCAACTTTACCAATGATTATATTTCCATATGTAAATTCAGTAAAATCAGAAACGGATTCCAAAGATTTCGTTTCTTTGGCTTTGTTAAATGATTTTTCTAGGTCTTTCACTTTTGATTGCGTACTATAGAGTAGTTTTCGTTTATTGATGACATCTTGATAGCTACCTAGTTTTTTGATATTAATATTTAAATCAAATTTCAAGTCAATGTGTTCTTCTTTTGCTTCCGCTAAAATTTTGTTTGCTTTTTCCATCAAGTTATCGATATCAGTATTGATTCCTTCTAAAGAATCACTTAAACTAGCTACTCCTCGGTTCGTAACGCCTTCTATACGATAGATCCCTTAACCA
>CAZSVN010000030.1:0-12398 GCA_964610285.1 uncultured Candidatus Izemoplasmatales bacterium | reverse complement strand
GTTGCCGGCATGGACAAAAGGTAAGCGCGTTGATGAGCTGGATGAGCAGCGTAGGGCATACAAGGAAGCACTGGATAAGGATCGTGTCAGCACTGATCTGAGGCCGGTAATCGAGAAGAAATATCAAATGACGGATGAACGGATAACTTCCATCAAGGAAAGCTGGGATAAGGTCTGCAAGTACGTTGATGAGAACGGTGATAAATTAGTCAAGCGCAGGAAAGAACTTGCTAAAGAAATTCAGGACAGTACTCCTCCCCGGCAGATGGAACGCGAACACCGGGTCAATCCGAATACAATAGCAAGGCGCGAGAAAGAACCGGTGTACAACTACAAACCCTTGAGCATCATCGTTGTCCAAATGCAATTTAATAATCTTAGAAATATCTAACATCATTTCCGGTGTGATTGCAGGAGATGGAACTTCCGAATATTCGATCACCTCTAATTCGTTATAAAGATTCGAATCCAAAAGGCTAAGCATAATTTGTTTGGCTGAGAGGGCAGGTTTCACTGTGTGACTGACAACATCAATTTTCATTGAGATTGTACCACCAGTAAATATCATATATATCTTACGCAAATAGAATCACCTCATTATCTAAAAGTATTATATCATATAATCAAAAAAACGTAGTATACAAAATCAAAATATGGGGTAAGTGTCTGGTGTTTTTTAGGAGGGTTTTAAATCATTCAAAAATAGGGACCCATTTTTAGCGGAATAAGTACATGTGTAGTTTTCCACCTTATCCACAAACGTTTTATACGCCGCGCCGTTTAGTTCTTTGTATTTGGTTAACATAATATACATTATATGTACTTAATTGAGTTAATCAAAAACAGCAGAACTCTCCACAAAACAAACTCATTTGAAGTTGATTGCGTGATTATGAGGGGTTTAGGGTTCTACTGCTGGTGTGTAAATATATTCAAATTTAGGCCATGAGTATGATAGTTAAGGGGGTTTCTGCGATTCTCGGGTTTTAAAAAATTCGACTCGAAAATCGGCCGAATTTTTAACTTTTCTTATAGAGTAGGTATAATTATACCCCTGATAGGGTAAAGATTTGACTAAAAAGAAATCATATTTTTCCTCTGTAAGCAATTATTTTTTAATCGAAGGATAGTTCTTCTACTACTCGCAGGGTTAGGGACCTTGAAAAATTATAGGCTTCTTCCACTGCCTCATCATACAAATATTTTGGTTTATGTGCATCGCTTGAAAGGATGCAAAGGGCATCATGTTTTTTTACGAGTTGCCAAAATTCTAATCTTGGGTATCGATATTGTTCTTTACCATTGACTATAATTTTTGGTTTACGAATTCCGTTCGCATTAATTTCTAAAGGAATATTTTTTGCTTTCGCAGCTAAAATAATTTCTTCTGCTATCAACAAAATTTCTGGAGTTAACTCTTTTTGTGAAAATAAAAATATATCCGGATGAGCAATGAATTTAAAATATCCAGTATTGATTGCATCGATTACTTCATTTTTATAAGCTGTCATTTCTTCCAAGGAAGTTATTTTAAAAATGCTTATTAGTTTGTTATGTAGTTTCACATAATGTTGACCTAACACTAAATAGTCCATATCTTTTAATAAATCTTTATAGGTTTTATCTTTGTGATAGAAATATTCAATTTCCATACCTTTGTATATTTTAATTTGATTGGAGTATTTTTTGATTGCTTCTTCTAACTTTTTCATGTAAATTGGATAATCACTGTTTTTCATTCGAACAGAACGTTCCTTTAATTCTTCCCAAGGTGCATGATCACTCATACCGATTTCAGTAAATCCAAGTCGAATCGCTTCTTTGATGTAATCTTCAATGGTTCCTTTTGCATGTCTACATAGATACATATGAGTATGATAGTTTGTTTTTATTACTTGATCCTTAAATGACATCCGATGCTATCCTTTCTATCCAATGCACTATTGGTAATTAACAAAGCAGTTTGAACCATATTTAATGTCTCATAATAGTACTTTGTAAGGTTTGGATGTTTTAATAGATTACTTTCCATGTCTTTTAGAACTTTGCTCGTTAAATTTAACCCTTGTTCATTTCTGACAATGGAAACATGTTCATCCATATAGTCACCGATTTTCTTTCGAATTGGTTTGTAATTATAATTGTAGTTTGGTAATTCTGTAATCTCGTAGTCATGTGATTCTAACTCTTCTTCTATGGTTTCATTGATATCTTTAGCAGCGGATTTACTGAAGACTAAACACTCCAATAATGAGTTTGATGCTAAACGGTTTGCCCCATGAACACCGGTGTAAGCAGATTCTCCTGTAACATATAAATTTTCGATATTTGTCCTACCTAAAAGGTCTGTAGAAATACCCCCACAAAGGAAGTGTTCTGCTGGGGCAACTGGGATTAAATCCATCCCTAAAATATACCCTTGTTGTTTACAAAAATTAAATACGGTTGGGAACCTTTTTTCTAAGTATTTAGGGTCTAGGTGAGTGGTGTCTAAATAGACATGTCCAGTCCACGTATCATACATTTCTCTATAGATTGCTTGAGAGACAATATCCCTTGGTGCGAGTTCCATTCTTTCCGGATCATACTTGGTCATAAACCGTTCTTTTTCAACGTTGATAAGGTAAGCACCTTCACCACGTAATGCTTCTGTAATAAGTGGTCTTTTCCTAGATAAATGATTTTCCGAATATAGCGCTGTAGGATGAAACTGAACGAACTCCATATTTTGGAATTTACAGCCCGCTCTATAAGCCATACCGATACCATCTCCAGAAGCGTTTAAGTCATTGGTTGTGGAACCATAAACAGATCCCACTCCACCTGTCGCAATCAATATTTTCTTTGCGTAAATCGCATAATGTTTCGCCTCATTTTGAAGGACGATTGCTCCAAATATTTTATTGTTTTCAACCAATAAATCTAATGCCATTGTATTGGTTATAAAATGAATGTTTTTACGACTACTTGCTATCGAAATTAAATCTTCAATAACATTAAATCCTGTAGCATCTCCCCCACTATGGAGGATTCGTTTTGTGGAGTGACCGCCTTCCATTGTGAATAGAAAATTATGTTGTTTATCGAGATCAAAACGAACGCCTAAATCAATTAATTCTTTCACCGATTCATAGGCATTGTTTACCAAGAAACGAACTGCTTTTTCATCATTAAGAAATGCGCCAGCTCTCATTGTATCTTTGATATGAGCTTCGTGTAATTCTTTATTTTCATTGAATTCGACTGCAATACCACCTTGGGCAAGTTGCGAGTTTGAATTCTGTATTTCTGTTTTTGTAATTATATATACCGAATATTTAGGATCAATGTTGATCGCAGCAAAAAGCCCAGCTAAACCCGTTCCGATGATCAATACATCACATTGCTTATTCAACATCAGCTTAACCTCATCATTTCATCCAAAGCAACGCGTGCTTTTTTTGCGATTTCAGGATCCACTTCAATAACATGTTGTTCTTTATCTAAAGCATCAAATACATCTTGTAGTTGGATTTTTTTCATATTATAACAAGATAAACTCTTCGTTAACAAATGAAAGACTTTTTCTGGATTATTCTTTTGCATAGCGTGAATGATTCCTTTATCCGTTCCGATAATGAATTCTTTCGCTGATGATTTGGTCGCATAATCTAAGATTTGCTTTGGGGAACCTACATAATCCTCGTTTTTGAACACATCAGGGGTTGCTTCGGGATTAATTAGCAGCAAGGCACTTGGATATTGAGATTTAAGCTTCTTTACGTCTAACAAGGTAATCAGCTCATGAATATAACAATATCCTGGCCAAACTTCAATATCGTACCCTAATTTATCTTTTAAATATAATCCTAGATTTTTATCTGGAACATACATGATTTTACGATCTTTAAAATTTTTTACAATTTTTTCTGCATTAGAACTTGTAACAATAACATCGGATAATGCTTTGATTTCCGCTCTAGTATTTACATACGTAACAATCATCCGTTCTGGATGTTCTTCTTTGTATTGTTTCAACGCGTCATAAGATACCATAGATGCCATATTACAAAGAGCATTTTCCTTTGGTAATAAGACCATTTTATCTGGTGAAAGGATTTTAGCAGTTTCTGCCATAAAGTACACTCCGCAAAAAACGATGATATCAGCGTCTGTATTTGCGGCTTGTCTACTTAGAGCCAAAGAATCTCCCACAAAATCAGCAACATCCTGTACGTCATCGTTTTGATAAAAATGTGCTAAGATTACTGCATTTTTTTCTTTTTTTAGTTTCAAAATATCATCTTTAAGCATATCATCACAATCCTTTACGTTATCTATATATATTATATGCTTTTTTCTCGATTTTGCAAAGAATATGATATAATTACTCTATAAAAGGAAGTGATAGAATGGTTCAGCCATTAGCCGATTACGTCAGACCAAAATCATTTGATGAGGTCTTAGGAAATGAACGCGTAATCGATATACTGAAAAAATTGGTTGATGAGAATCATATGATTTCTCTGATATTATATGGTCCAACTGGTGTTGGTAAAACAACGCTTGCAAATATTATTGCAGAACATTTCCCATTGAATCACTTTAAATTCAATGCTTCTACTGATTCCAAAGCGATTTTAAAACAGATTATTGAAACCGTGAAAATTTATGATAATGTATTATTAATTGTGGATGAAATTCATCGAATGAATCGTGATATCCAGGATTACTTGTTGCCATATGTTGAAAAAGGCACTATTATCATGGTCGGTTTAACAACTGAAAATCCGTATATCGCTGTAAACCCAGCAGTTCGAAGTCGCGTTTCAATTTTTAAAGTAACGAGACCAGAGGCGATTGATATCGAGAAGTTTTTAAGAAACATTGATTTAGACATGTACAAGAAAGATCTAACCATATTAGATGCAGTGTATGAAAAACTTAGCACAATGTGTAATGGTGAAGTTCGTACCGCGATAAATATGTTGGAACTTTTGGTATTAACTGCTAATAAAAAAGAAACAATTGATTTTGATTACATGGAAAGACATTTACCAGAAGCCAGTAAAAGCACATTTAAAACCGGTGATAATTACTACGATATATTAAGTGCGTTTCATAAATCAGTGCGTGGTAGTGACGTGAATGGAGCTTTGCATTATTTGGCTAGATTATTAGCCGCTGGTGACTTAGAATCCCTTGTAAGACGAATACGAGCTATTGTATACGAAGATATAGGGTTAGCAAATTCTATGATGGGTGTAAAAGTAGATGCAGCTTGTAATACAGCGTTGAAAATTGGTTTGCCTGAAGCTAGAAATGCTTTGGGTGCAATCACCATCGAGTTGTGTATTTCTCCAAAATCAAATTCTGCACACCTCGCTATTGATAAAGCGTTGGCTGATGTTAATAGCGGTTTAACCTATCCGGTTCCAAGTCATCTAATCAATAATCCAACATATGATAATAAAACGCCTTACAAATATGCACATGATTACGAACATCATATCGTATCTCAACAATATCTACCGGACAAATTGAAAGAAACAACCTACTATATTCCGCAAAGGCATACAAAACTCGAGAATTTATTTGCGGATGAATATGATAAGATTCAAACGATTTTAAAATTAAAAAGATAAGGAAATGATAGTATGGAAAATTGTCCTCATTGTGGAGCTCTTGTAAGCCCACAAGATCCCATTTGTCCTTCATGTGGAAGGAAAATAAACATCAAGAAGAAATCCGTTTATAAAGGAAAAAGCTATTTCTTAATCCGTTTGGTAAGCTTTTGTGTACCAATTTTAGGATTTATAGTTTTTATGCAACAAAAACATTCAGATCCGCTTGGCTCTAAAATTGCCTTAAAATGGACATTGTTTGGCATGTTAATGTACGCACTGGTTGGTGTATTATTCATTTTATTTTACTTTTTCATTCTGATTGGAATTCTAACGTAGATTTTGATATATACCTATATAAAAATGGATTAACCAGTATTTGGTTAATCCATTTTTTTATATAATTTCACAAATTGCTTCTTTTTGATTATCGATGATTACTGGTATAACGATTGGTTTACGTTTAGTTCGATCATACAGATAACGTTGTATTTGATACCTTACATTATCTTTATATTGTTTCCAGTCAATAGAATTTTTACTAAATTGCTTTTTCGTTTCTAATTCATAGATAATTTCAATTTCTTTAATGATTTCTTCGTTGTCTTTCATATAGATAAAACCGCGACTCACAATTTCTGGTTTGTTTAGTATCTCTCTCGTTTCACCATTGATATTGGCAATGATTAAAACAAAACCATCTTGAGATAATAATTCTCTCTCTTTTATGACTTTATCATTGATATCAGTTTCATAAGTCCCATCCACCATAATACTGCCATTATCAACCATATCATGAAATTTTTCCTTGACACCTTTGTTAAATGTAATCACTTCACCATTGTCAAGTAAAAATACATTGCTATCCTTAAATCCATATTCTTTTGCGATTTCAGCTTGTGCCAGTTGATATCTATATTCTCCATTAATTGGAATAATAAATTTAGGGTCTAACAACGAATATAAGAATTTTATATCTTCTGAAGAAGCATGGAATCTATATAAGTAACTGTTATCTACTTTCACCATCGTTACTCCAGCCTTGCATAATACATCATATGTTTTCGCTGCGATTTTTTCAGTTCCTATCAAAGGAGGGCACATAAAGATTACAGTATCATCGCTAGTCAGTTGTAATAACCGGTCAAATCCTTTTGCCATTCTTTGTAACATAAAGAATGGTTCATGTCGTTCTCCCGTAACTAAGTACACGATATCATTAAATTCGTTTCTATTTTCATTATCGATATATCGTAAATTCACTAAGCTATCTTCAGGGATTTGAATATAACCCATGCGTTCACCAATATTTACCATTCTTTGGGCTTTACGTCCAATAATGGATAACTTTTTTCCTGCCTTTAGTGCTTCATCAATTACCAACTGAATATTGGATAATTCCGTAGAATACATACCAACGATTGTTCTTCCAACTGACCTAGTAATCGCATTTCTCAATACTCTTTTGATATTGATGTTGGTATTGGAATGTCCAACATTAGACGCTCCATTGGATTCGCATAGTAAAGCAAGAACTCCATAATCCGATATTTTTGCGATTTTTTTTAAATCGGTTTTATAGTACACATTTACATTTTGATCAAACGTAAAATCGGTAGCGTATACAAACGCTCCATCTTCGGTATAGATTACAATTCCTGCACTTAAAGGTACGGAATGAGTTGTTGCATAATACTCCACTGCGAAATCATCAAATTTCATAATGGTATTGAATTTTACTGTTTCGAACTGATAGTCATAATGATTCATCTTATTGTCCGCAAGAAAATCCCTTGCAACTTCAACGGTAAAGTTTGTACCATACACTTTGGTTTTTAAATGCGAAAGCAACATTGGTAAAGCTCCGATGTTTTTATCATGTGCATGAGATAAAAAGATCCCTACAACATCATCTTTACGTGATTCCAAATACGATATATCTGGTACAATAGCATCTACTCCAAGCAAATCACCAGAAGGATGCTGAAGACCAGCATCTAATATGATTATTTTACTATTCACTTCTAAAACGTAGAGATTTTTACCGTTATCACCCATACCGCCTAAAGCAAAAAATTTTATTTGGGCCATAATTCCTCCTATAAATCCATATTTATCTATTTTATTATACAACATTTCAGAACAAAAACTAAATATTAAGACAAATTATTGTCATTTTTTGTTCATAATTGAAAAATATTTATTGTTTAGGACAAATTCCACTTCATATGGTAAAAGATAGATGGTGATAAAATGATAAAATACCCGAATAAAAAGATTGTTTCTGATACAAAAATAACCTCTTCTGCCAATCGTGGAATGAATTTCGAATCCATGATAAATCGGACGAATGAGTTTTATTTAGATAATGATATCGCAGTTATCTATAAAAAACCGATTCCCATTCAAATTGTAAGTGTGGATTACAAATCACGTGCAGCTGCGAGAATAACGGAAGCGTATTATAAACTTCCTTCTACGACTGACTATAATGGAATATACAAAGGACACTATATTGATTTTGAAGCAAAGGAATCCAAATCAAAGACATCTTTTCCAATTAAGAATATCCATGAACATCAGGTTACTCATTTAAAAAGAGTCAAAGAACATGGTGCAATTAGCTTTATCATTGTCTATTTCTCTACCATTGAGCGAATTTACTTATTGGATAGTGATTTTGTTTTTGAGTTCTATCAAAGAGCGAAAACCGGCAAAAAATCTATTGCTTTGGAAGAATTTGAAAATCATGCACATTTGATCAAAGAAGGGTACCGAAAACCAGTAGATTACTTGAGTATCATCGATGAGTTTTATTTAAAAAAATAACCCCTGAAATTATTCAGGGATTTTTTTTATCTTTATAACGTTCTTAACATGTTTCATAATGTTTTTAAAATTGTTTTTAAATACATCTAATACAACTTCATATTGTTTTAAAATGTCTACTTTGTTCTTAATTTGATTATCGATTGCTTCAAATTTATAGATTTCTTTCAAATTCAACTTATCTGCTTCTTGAATTCCGGGAAGAGTATCTTCTTGATAATTTGCTAAAGAATGAGACTCATTTACAACAATTGATTTAGAGTTAAAGACATAATTGTATATAAAACTCAATGATTCTTCTCTTTTTTGGTAAGTAAAGCAAAATTCTAAATAATGTTTCTTCCGGTTGAGTGAAAAGAACGCTATGTATTGTAATGTTTCTTGATAGTGGTTATTTAGATGTTTGTATTTCAAATTGTTTTCTTTACTAATTACCAGTAATTCTTTTTTAATGTTCTTCAGTATTTGTTCCATCAGTATCTCCTAGATTGGCTGCTTTAATCAAGATTTTAACCATTTTATTGGAAAAATCAACTGGATCTTTGATTTCCAAGCCTTCGATTAACAATGCTTGATTATATAACAAATTCGCGTAATCTTCAATACTATCTGGATTATTTTTATATACTTTTTCGATTGCTTTAAACAATTCATGTTGTGGATTTATTTCCAATATTTTTTTTGCTTTCATACCAGTGTCTCCTGGCATTTGACTCATGACCTTCTCCATTTCAAAGGATAAGCCATCTCCACTTACCAAACATACAGGAGAATCTGTAAGTCTTGTTGAGAGTTTTACTTCATCAACGTCGTCATGTAAAGACTCTTTTATTTTGGTTAATAAATCTACATTTTTTGTTTCTAAATCTTTCACTTCTTCTTTTTCTTTTTCATCAATGATGTCTAAATCACCTTGATTAATGGATTTGAATTTCTTCTTATCGTATTCACCAAGAATTTGAATCATAAATTCATCAATTTCATCTTTTAATACTAAAACATCATATCCTTTGGATTTTAGAACATCCATTTGAGGTGTTCCTTTTAACGCCGCTTTTGTATGGGCAGACCCATAATAAATATCTTTTTGTTCTTTTGGCATCTTTTCAATGTATTCTTTTAACGTAACATATTTTTCTTCATTTGTCGTTTCAAAGATTATAATGTCTTGCAATAATTCTTTGTTGGTTCCAAAATTGTCATATACACCATACTTGATGTTCACTCCAAATTCTTTCCAGAATGTTTCATATTGTTCACGATCATTTTTCAATGTTTTTTCCAATTCATTGATAATTTTCTTCTCTAGATTTTTTTGAATCTTAACCAATTGTCGATTGTGTTGCAAAATTTCTCTAGAAATATTAAGATTCAAATCAGGAGATACAACCAATCCTTTTACAAAACGCAAATAGTCAGGAACTAATTCTTTACATTTATCCATTACAAATACGCCTTTCGCGTATAATTGCAAGCCTTTTTCATATTTATCTGAATATAAATTTTGCGGTGCTTTACCCGGTATAAAGATAATAGAATTATAGGTTAATAATCCTTCTACATTCGTCCAAATACGGAACATTGGATCATTGTAATCATAATATTGTGTTTTATAGAAATCATTTAATTCTTTATCGGTTACTTCTGTTTTGTTTTTCTTCCAAATAGGAATCATTTGATTGAGTGTTTCATTCTCAATAACGGTATCATACTCGTTTTCAATTTCTTTTCCATCTGCATCCAATCGTTGAACTTTCTTTTCATGTTCCATAGTAATTGGATATTTCACATAATCGGAATACTTTTTAACCAAAGAACGTATTTTATACTCTTCTAAGAAATCATCATAGTTCTCATCATCTTCATTCTTACGTACATATAGAGTTATTTCTGTCCCTCTTGTCTCTTTTTTGGTTTCTTCTATCGTAAACTCATCTTCGCCTTTAGAAGTCCATAAGTAAGCTGTCTCACTGAATGGAGATTTTGTTACGACTTCCACCTTTTTTGAAATCATAAATGCAGAATAAAAGCCCACACCAAATTGACCAATCAAATCCGATTCTTTAACTTCATCTTTTTTTAAGTTTGACAAAAAATCTAAAGTACCACTTTTTGCGATAGTTCCAATATTGCTGATTAATTCATCATGTGTCATTCCAATTCCATTATCAGAAATGGGAATTTTACGTTTCTTCTTATCAATCTCTAAATGAATCTCATAATCATTGGTTTTTTCCAAGGAATCATCGGTTAAACTCGTCAAATGATACTTGTCAATTGCGTCGCTTGCATTCGAGATTAATTCTCTTAAAAATATTTCCTTATTTGTATAAATCGAATGCACCATTAGATTCAATAATTTTTTCGATTCTGTCTGAAATTGTTTTACTTCTTTACTCATATTTTCCTCCTATATTATGTTTGTCAAATTTATTATAACACAAAAATTAGCACTGTCAAGAAATGAGTGCTAATTTTTTACTTTTTATTCTTTTTTTTGATTATTTTGTGTTGTTTAGATTATAATTCCAAAGATTTCTTTGATATAGCAACAGTCCAATAGCGAGACAAAATACGAGGGAAGCTGCCATATATGGTAAGTTATATGCGATAAACGAATAGAACCAAGGATTCAGTCCTAATTCATTTGCGTAAGTGTACCAAACTAAGACACCAGATAAGGAATGAGAGAGATATCGAATCACAGAAGCCAAAACAATTCCTAAGACAAAATTACGTTTGTTTTCCAGAGGATTTCTAAATAACCCAGCTAATCCTAGTAAAGTAAAAGGAATAATATAATCAAGCAGTAATACAGCAACAATCTTGAAAGGAGTTGGATCTATAATCCAGGTAAATACTCCATTTCCTAAGGTAATTAATTGGAGTATCGCAAATATAAACCCAGCAATCAATCCGCTTTTAACACCTCTACGATAGGCAATAATAAAGATAGGCAACATTGCAGGCGAAATCGATCCACCAAACTTAAACGGCGAAAACAATCCCGCTATAATATCTAACACCAAAGCAATTCCAACTAATACAGCAATCTCCGTTATGATTCTAATCTCTTGTTTTTTCATGATAATCTCCTGTTTTAGACTATAAAAAAAGCCCCTTATATGTTAAGGGACCTAATGAGTTTCAAAAATATACTCCTACGCTGGCATTATCCAGATCAGGTAAGGTCAATAACAGAATAGTTATACTCTCAGCCAGGTTCTCCTAGCTCCCCTTATCAATATATATTATAACATGTTCTTTGTAATACACAATCGTTTTACCCAATTATTTTTTTAATGGTTTTTGGAGGTGCCACGTGTTCTTTGACAAGAACATATGCATCGTCCAATAAATCATAGATATCATCTACAATTGGTTTGTTGCGATAGATGTTTAGTAACAAGTCTCCAACTTCTACATGATCTCCAACTTTTTTATGAAGTTCAATACCAACATTTGGATCAATATCGTCGTCTTTGGTTTCTCTACCGCCACCAAGTTTCATTGAAGCAAGTCCTATATTAAGTGCTTTTATTTGTTTGATATAGCCTGATTTTTTTGCGTAATATGGAACAATCTCTTCTACTTGTATCAATTCATTGATATCGGTTAGTTGTCCGCCTTGTGCTTTGACAAACTCTAAGAATTTTGCGTATGCTTCTCCATTGTTGAGTTGTCGAGTTGCGAGTTCTTTTGCTTCTTCAATAGAAGCTGCTTTTTTAGCATAAAATATCATATAGGATGCGATATCAACACAAAGTTCTACCAAATCCTTTGGCCCTTTTCCGTTTAAGGTATCGATAACTTCACGAACTTCCAAACGATTACCAATCGTCATTCCTAGAGGTTGATCCATATCCGTAATAAAAGCAGTTACTTTCTTTCCAAAAGAATTCCCGATAGATAACATGATTTTTGATAATTCTTTTGCATCTTCGATGGTTTTCATAAATGCTCCAT
>CAZSVN010000029.1:0-12459 GCA_964610285.1 uncultured Candidatus Izemoplasmatales bacterium | reverse complement strand
AGTGTATCAAGCTCATCTAATTGAAAATGATATAAATCTAGCTGTTTTAAGGTGTTTTCTTTTTCCTTCACTGCTAGATTGTATTTTTTTGTAGCTTGTTTGTATTGTTCTAAACTGTTTTGGTAATCCGTCATATAGGTTAAGATTTTTTCTTTGCGAAAATTATCAATCAACGATAGATAGTTTTCTGGATTAATCAATCTATTGGTATCAAACTGAGAATGAATATCAGCCAAATAGATTGCGAGTTCTTTTAACACCTTAATCGATGTATTTTGATTGTTGATCTTAATAGCGTTACGATTATCTTTATGAATCGTTCTTTGAATGGTTACCGAATCCGTATAATCAATATCATTCATTTTCAATACATTCTTAAGATATTCATTATCGAGCGTAAATGTTCCAGTAACGGTCGCGCTTTCTGCTTCTGTACTGATCATTTCTTTCGAAGCTCGGTCTCCAAGCAATAAAGAAATAGCATCAACAATGATGCTTTTTCCTGCCCCAGTTTCACCTGTTAGTACGGTCATACCTTCAAATAATTCTAAGGTTAAATCTTCAATTATCGCGTAATTTGATATTTGTAAATGTTTTAACAACCTAACACCTCATGAGTTCAATATTCGCTTAATTATACTTTCGGTGTCCAAACCATATTTCTGATATAGTTGGTCCACGGTTCCTTGTTCAATAAATTGGTCAGGCAATCCCAATATAGTTATATTGGTGGTATTTTGTTTATGATCCACTGCATATTCTAATATAGCGGAACCTAATCCAGAAATCTTTGTAACATCTTCTAGAATATAAGTAGGGAGGTTGGAATTCAATATCTTCTCAATCATCAGCTCATCCATTGGTTTTATAAACATTGCATTGTATACATTAATTGGTAATTTATGCTTTTGAATGTGGTCTTGCATTCTAGTAAAATTATCGCCATAAGCAATAAGATTCGATACGCCTTGATGATTATGTTCTATCCATGTAGGTTTTAGAATTTTAGTGAACTCTTTACAATCAACTACTTCCGATTTGCCTCTTGAATAACGAATAGCAACGGAATGTTTTGCGGTATTAAACGCATAATCTAAGAGCTGTTTTGCTTCTAACATCGTAGATGGTTGGACGATCTCAATATTTGGAATATGTCTCAAATAGGCTATATCATAGAGGCCTTGATGCGTTTCTCCATCCGCTCCAACCAAACCTGAACGGTCAATACCCATTACGATTTTTATATTCTGTCTAGCAAGATCATGAGATACTTGATCATAAGCTCTTTGCAAGAAAGAAGAGTATATTGGAATATATATTTGCATGTCGTTCAGCGCTAAAGCGGCTGAGAAACAAACTGCAAATGATTCACAGATACCGACATCGATAATTTGATTTGGAAACTTATTTTGAAATTCAACTAGGGAAGAACCATAGATCATTGCTGGAACAATCACTCTAAAATTAGGATTGTTACTTGCATACTCTTCTATGTGTTTACTAAAAATACTACTCCAAGAAAGAAGCTTTCCGTTATTTTTAGTATTTAATTCGCCTGTTTTTATATTGAAACTACTTACTCCGTGCCAAGCCCCTAAAGCATCTTGTTCCGCAGGAAGGTAGCCCTTACCTTTTTTAGTAACAACATGGATAACAATTGGTTTGTTCCTTCTTCTTGCAATTTGCAAGAATTTAATAAGCGTTTGAATGTCGTGTCCATCAATCGGTCCATAATAGGAAAATCCCATTTCATCAAACAAAGAAATATTTCCTGCAAAGCCTCTAATCATATTGGAAATTCTTACTTTCCAGTTATAGATGAATTTCGGAGCTTTTCGTTTGGAAGCTGCGGCTCTAACATACATCTTAGAGGAACGTAATTTATTCAGCAATTTGGACATTCTACCAACGTTTTTAGAAATACTCATTTCGTTATCGTTTAAGATAATGATTGGAGCTATTCCATTATAATGCCCTAGATAATTCAGTGCTTCAAAAGACAAACCTGAATTCAATGATCCATCCCCAACAATGGCGATGTTTTTATATGCTATTTTTTTCTCTTTGTTGGCTATTTCAAATCCTGCAAGCGCAGCTATAGCCGTTGATGAATGACCTGCTTCCCATACATCATGAACAGACTCACTCCGTTTTTGGTATCCAGATAATCCTTCAAATTGCCTCAATGTATCAAAATTCTTGGCTCTACCCGTTAAAATCTTATGGACATAAATTTGATGTCCAACATCAAATATAAATTTGTCATTCGGTGAATCAAATACTTTATGAAGGGCAATGGTCAATTCAACTACGCCTAGATTAGAAGATAAATGACCGCCTGTTTTAGAAACTTTTTCAATCAAAAAAGAACGAATTTCTTCGGCTAATTCGTTTAATTCCTTTATATTCAATTCCTTTAAAAATTCTGGGCCTTTAATATCAAGTATATTCATATAACACCTATTTATTCATTAAAATCCGTTAAACCACTCTCTGTCTTAAGTTGTACAATCATTTTTTCAGCTTTTTGTAATTCTTCATGGCATTCCTTAGCTAAAACAATACCTTCTTGGTATAGTTTTACAGAGTTATCCAATGAATTATCACCAGATTCTAATTGTTTTACTAATTTCTCTAATTGTTCCATCTTTTGTTCAAATGTTAAATCACTCATTTTTTCACTACTTTCTTAATCACATGGCAGTTTAACTGGCCATCGTGAAATTCTACATCAATCGGTTTTGTCTCATCAACTTCCGCAATTGATTTTTTAATGGTATCAAATTGTCTTACGATTGTATATCCTTTTTGCATAATAGAAAGTGGATTTACAAGTTCTAGTTTTTGAGTTGTGTTTACAAAACTGTTTTCTTTCTCTTTGATGATGTTTTGAATCAATTGATGTAAACGCAACTGATAATGTTCTATATTTTCAAAATAATGTTCAATCTGTTTCGCTGGTTTATATGCATTTAGTTTTTCTTCTAAATAGATTAATTTTAGTTTTATATTCTCCGTTATTTTTTCTGGGCTTGAAATGATGTTGGAGCCAATAATCTGTTTGAAGTGTCTTTTTGCTACTTCACTCGAACGAGTTAATGAAGTTTGTAAACGCTCGTTAAAATTTGAAATGCTTTCAAAAAGTTCAGATTTACTCGGGACTGCTATTTCAGCCGCGTGAGATGGAGTCGATGCTCTTCTATCACTTACAAAGTCTGCAATCGTAAAATCCGTATCATGTCCAACTGCGGATATAATTGGGATTTTAGAAGCATAGATTGCTCTTGCAACAATTTCTTCATTGAATGCCCATAAATCTTCAATAGAACCGCCACCACGGCCAATGATAAGTACATCTGATAGTTGATCAACGTTTGCGTTATTAATTTGGTCAGCAACGGATTCCTTAGCATTTACGCCTTGTACCAATGCTGGGTATATGATGATTTTCGCTAACGGATAGCGAATACCAACTACATTGATGATATCACGAATTGCTGCTCCAGTTGGACTTGTGATAACTCCAATTGTTTTTGGGTATTTTGGTAAGGGTTGTTTGTGTTCTTCTGAAAATAACCCTAGTTTTTCTAATTTTTCTTTTAATTGTTCATACGCTAAGTAAAGATCTCCAATACCATCCAAATCCATTTTCTTAATATATACCTGGTAAGTTCCATAAGGTTCATAAACAGATATGTGACCTTCTATGATGACTTTATCGCCATCTTTTGGCTTGAAATGAAGTGTTTGTGCATTGGATGAAAACATAACGGCACTGATTTGAGAGTTGTCGTCTTTTAACGTTAAGTATAGATGCCCTCTAGAATGATGCTTGAAATTAGAAATTTCAGCTTTTAACAATATCTTTTGTAAGTTTTGGTCGTTATCAAACTTGAATTTTAGATATCGATTTAGTGCAGAAACGGTTAAATATTTATGTTCCATCTATTTTTGCAACGATTTCTTAATATTATCCAAAAGCTTATTGTTAAACCGTTTCGCTGCATCATCATCTAAATTCGAAAATTTCTTTGTTAAGTTAATTGCTTCATTCATAGCTATCTCAAAAGGTAATTCCGTAAACATGAGTTCGTAAACGCAATTTCGAACGATGGATAAATCAACAAGATTCAATCGATCGATGGTATAACTAATCAAATTACTAGATATCACCTTATCAATCTCAACAACATTTGCTATAACCTGGTGAAAACGTTCTACAATCTCTGCTTCATATTCAGATGGAGAAAAATCTCCCCCTACTGAATTAATGTATAACAATGTAACAACATTTTCACGAAATTCTGACCTTTTCATACGTATCACCTAACTCTCAATTATGTATATTTTATCACAATTGCATGAATATTAAAAGGATTTTAAGTCACTCTTAAAATAAAAGCGGAGCATTCATCTCCGCTATGAAACTTATTCTTTTTGTTTGATAAACACAAATGCTTCGAAAGCCTTTAATTCAAAGGTTTCCATTACATCTCTTGGTGTGGAATTGCTATAAAAATATTGAAAATTAGAAATGTCAATACCTGCAAGGTTCACTGGAATAGAATAGTCTTTAAAGTTTCCTATCACGAGATAGTCTTTGTCAGGTCCTTGGTTTAGATAAACATAGTTTTCTTGACTATTGATATCTAAGAACTTGATTTCACCAAATACAATGTTTTTCTGATCGATACTTCGTTGTTTCATTATAAACTTATAAGTTTGTAGTATAGAATCGTTATTAGCAATATCATGTTCAATATTAATGTCTTTATAATTATAGTTTACATTCATCCAAGGTTGTACTTTTGAAAATCCTGCATGCAAGTTAGAACTCCATTGCATTGGGCTTCTAGCATTGTCTCTAGAACGAGCTTTAATCACTTGTAATGCTTCTTCCTTGGTTGCACCTCTTTCGATAAAATTTTGATATTCTGTAAATACTTCCACATCACGAAACTCGGAAATATCGTTATATAACAAATTAGTCATACCGATTTCTTCGCCTTGATATGTAATGGAAGTTCCAGGCATAAAATATAGTACAATTGCAAGCATTTTAGCGGAAATTTCCCTGTATTCAGAGTCGTTTCCATAATGAGAAACAATTCTTGGATGATCATGATTATGCCAATAGATTAAATTCCATCCTTTATTTCGTAACATTTCGTACCAGTGGTTATAGGATTTCTTAATATCCGCTACCCGTAAATCACCTTGACTCCATTTCCCTGTGTATATCTTCCCTTTGTCTAAGGTATCAGCCCATACATGACCGAAATGAATCAATAGATTGAATTCTTGAGAATCATAACTGACGTATTTCAATGCTTCTTCTTTTGTTGCTCCTCCAGATTCCCCAATGGTAAGAACATGGTTTGGTATAAAGAAGTTCTTTGCGATGTCATGAATGTACTCGTGATGCTTTGGAAGAGAAGAAAAATATTCATATCCTGGATACCCCTCCGGAAAAGACCAGTCTTTTTCCAAGTGATTTGCTGCGTCTACTCGAAACCCATCCACTCCTAAATCAATCCAATATTGAATCACTTCACCCATTGCTAAACGCAACTCGGGATTTCGCCAATTTAGGTCTGGCATCTTCTTGGAAAAAATATGTAAATAATACTCGTCATTGGCTTCAATATAATCCCATGTGGGCCCACCAAACCAGCTCAACCATTTGGTTGGCAACAACCGATTGTTTGCTTTATCATATTTTGGCTTTTGCCAGATATAGTAATCATGATATTTGGAATAGTCTTTATGAGTAGGGTCACATGCTATTTGAAACCACTTATGCTCATCCGATGTATGATTTAAGATCAAGTCGGTAATAATCTTTATATCGAGACTATGAGCTTTTTGAATCAACTCTTTAAAATCATTTATCGTACCATAATCGGGGTTGACTTGATAAAAATCACTGACATCATAACCGTTATCGTCCATTGGAGAGACGTAATGAGGAGACAACCAAATGGAATCCATCCCTAAATCCTTAATATATTCTAATTTTTCAGTTAATCCTTGCAAGTCACCGATACCATCATTGTTTCCATCAAAAAAACTGGATAACGTAACTTGATATATTCGTGTGGATTTCCACCAATCGTTATTCATGTGTAGTTCCTCTCCATAATCAGTTATTAATTGATATGTTCAATTACTCCATTGCTTGGGTAATATTTTCGTATTTTGGATATTTATCGCCATAAATATAGCGAATATGGAAGTCTGTTAGATTGCTCTTTAAAATGGATTCTTTTTTATGATTTAATATATATGTAATCTCAAAATCATCCAATATTTTTAAGAATTTCATTAGATTGGTACGTTGGATATCTGATTTTTCTAGAACTAATAACGTAAAATATTCAAATAGATGAAGTTGCTCTAGTTGAAGGCTTCCTAAAAAATGGATTCCACACAACCCAATTTGTTGTTCTTGCAAATACATGAGGCTCTCTTTGATATCTTCGATTGCAGTAATATCTCTCACATCAATGGAAAACACGATTTGCGTTAATGCCAAAGGTATGGATTGAAGTCTTTTTACGATTCTCTTTACAACTTTGATATCCATCAAAGTTTTATAGGATATATCCACGAGTAATTTGCCAACATAATTAATATTCTTTAAGTTTTTCGCTAAAGACTGTATGATAACCAAATTCCATTCTGTCTCTAAATCATTTGCCTTTAATACCCTTGTTAGACTGCTCTTCTCACCTAACATAGCCTTGCTTGATATATCTACATATAGGTATTCAATTTGATTCGTAGACCAATCAGCAACGACTTGATATTCCAAAGGAACATACTTCGCTAAAATCAAGGTATTAACATTGATTAAGATTGTTTTTGCAAGTTCTAAATTATAACGGAAATTCTTATTATCAAATCTAGTAGGCTTCTCTTTAGTTGTAAGAGAATTTAAATAACGCAATTTAATTAAATGGTCATAATTCATACCATTTGCAACTTGAGTAACGGAAATTTGCAATGCAAACTTATCGAAGCGTTTGATACTTTGTTCCATAATTCTAGTAATAACTCGTTTATCAATGGAATTGATCACTAAGTATCCTAAATGAAAGGATTCCAAATAGAATTTATTGAAATGATTTTTAGCCAATAATTTCAATTCCTCAACAAACTCATTTAGCAACAATTGATATCGGCTGTAATTATAGTCTTTAAAATAAGATAAATAGTTTGTTATATGAAATAAAAATATTGTAGAATTGCTAATCGATTTAAGATCTTCTAACATTTGAACTTCACTAGGTAGATTCGCAAACGAGTTGATAAGCCCCTTCTTACTGACGTTGATAGCGTCTTTAACTGTTGCATAGATTGTAAATTCATCTTTGGTAATAGAGAATTCTATATCCTTAGAGCCTGTTTCGGTTTTTAAGGAAACACGTAATGTCTCAGTATATAAGAATTCATCAATAAATACCTTGTGTACCAAATGCCCTTGAAATTCTTCAAATGAGATATAGTCATTGTCTATACACAGAATGCTTTTAGCATAATCATTTAATAAGTGTATAATCCCCTTTTCAATCTTAATAACACCAATTTTCTCTTGGGTAAATAGTGTTTGGTAGTTACTGTATATTTGATATTGTTTTTGATGATTATCAAAATCAATCAATTCTTTTTTTAATATTTGATAAGCCAATAAAACGAGTTTTTGTTGAAAATCAAAGTTCTCTTTTTCTTTTGTAAACACAACAAAATAATCGAACCTATCTTCCTTTTTCAATCCATTGACAAAAATATAAGATGTCTCTACCGTCTTATACATCGATTTGGAATATGGAATGATATCATCATAGGTATATAAATCATTTACAGGGTCCGTAGCTAGAATAGTCTCTATAATGGTTCCTGAATAATCGGTAACCTTGGGATTTTTTTCCAACAACAAACCTTTTGAAAAATGATAAAAACGCAAGTAATCATCGGATTTTTGAATATACAATAATTTTTGAAATGGATATAGACTATCGAGTGCTTTGAATAAATCCAGTAGAATATCTCGTTCCTTGGTATATTTCTTATCTACAAAGGAAAGCGATAATAATCGATATACATGATCAAATTGATTTAACACTGGTGATTTCGGTTCTAAGTCCTGAATCAAGTCTTGTAATTTTTCATATTCTAAGGTATTACCAAGTTCTTTCGCTAAAATTTGCGCAGCTTCATAAAATACAACTCGGTAGTTAATCGATATTAAATTATTCATGGTAGGCAGGTACTCTTGGTAAAATCTCCATGCTTCATCCAAACGATTTAATTTGATGTTAATTAAAATATAGCGATCTAAGTACCGATTCTTATTCTTGGACTTAATAAAATACTCTTGGTACATTACCAAGGAATTAATATAATCTCCTTCGTAATATAGAATGTCAGATTCTGCAAGATCAAAAATAGGATTCTTTCGTTTGTGATCAAACTTTACTGCGATTTGGTAGTATTCCTTAGCTTTCTCTATCAGATGTTCTTTTAAATGCAACATGGATAGTTTTAAATACTTACTAACCAGATTACTATTGGATATATTATCTTTAATGCTTAGAAGATAATCGATCGCTGTTTTATTTTCCTTTAATCCTTCTAGACATACTGCATAATAGAATTTTTGCATGATTTTTTGATGGTCATTGGTTAACAGACGTTCTCTGGTATATAAAATAGATTTCAGTTTGATAAAATTTTCTACTCGTAACAAGGTACGAACCAATTCATCGATAATTGCTAATTGATGGTCTTTTTCTGTGAAATACTCATCAGAGATTGCTTGTTCAAGTAACTCAATAGATTCATCATGGGCACGCATAATTCTCAATGTTTCCGATAAATAAAGAAGAATATCCATAGTTAAAGACCTATCTTCGCCTTCTTTAGATAGGGTTAATAATCTCTTGAGTCCTGATACTACAATTTCGGACTTCTTTTGTTTTTTTAGTTCTTCAAATTGTGTTAAAATATCCAACTATATCACCTTGTCCTATTGTATTCAAATAGTATGTTATTATCCAAAGTTCGAATAACCACATGAACTTCTAATGGGTTGATTGATAGTATTGCATAAGTCGCTTTATTATGAAACTTCTTTTTAGATAATGAACCAGGATTTATAAACAATACCCCTTGAATTTCTTTTAAAAATGGTTGATGAGTATGACCAAAACAGATAATATTGATATTATTATAAACACCGTAATTTAATAATCTGCTCAATCCCATTTTAACAGAGAATAGATGACCATGTGTTATAAACATTCTTAATCCTTCAAATTCAAACGTCAAGTCCTTAGGAAAATTGGGCTCAAATGGATAATTACCCTTCACACCAAAGATATTCATTTCGGTAAGTTCGAATTCTTTCATTTCAGAATCACCTAAGGATATAATTCGGTCTGCATTCGGATGATTTTGAATCATTTCTTTCACAGACTCTTTATCCTTGTGATTATCACTAAATAACAATAGTTCCATTGTTTATATCCTCTAGTAGTCTTTTCAAAGCGTTTGCGCGATGACTGACGTTATTCTTTTCTTCCATTGTTAGTTCAGCCATTCTTCGTTCCAATCCATCTACAATGAATAATGGATCATATCCAAATCCAAAATGGCCTCTTAAATCTGTAGCAATCTGTCCATATACTCGCCCTTGATAGGTGTAAAACTTACCTCCAGGGTAGTAAAGCACCAATTGTGTAATGAAATACGCTGTTCGGTTCGGTTCCTCTTTCATTTTTTGAAGCAATAATCGGTTATTTGCATCCTGAGTGCCTTCTTTTGAAAATCGTTTGGAAGACACGCCTAGTTCATCGGGCAGAGCTTCCACTATCAAGCCAGAATCATCAGCGAGAGTTATGGTTTGATACAATTCTCCGATTTTCTTTGCTTTGATATAAGCATTATCAAAAAAGGTTAATCCATCTTCAATGATTTCTCCTTGGAAAGAAACATCATTTAAAGAGATGCATTGATACCCTAGTGGTTCTAAAGCAGATTGAAATTCGACCATCTTACTATTATTTTGAGTTGCAATTAGTATTTTTTTCATACAAATCACCTACCATAATTTTAACATATTTTATTCATTATTTTATTCATTACATCAAAAAAGGTTAAGATTGCTCTTAACCTTTGATTCTTACTATTTAAATTTAGATTGTAACCAGGATGTAAACTTTTGAATCAAATCGTTTCTTCCTACCAATAGAATCTCATCATTTGGTTCAAATGGTGTTTGCGAACTTGGAATGATAATCTTATCATTTCTCCGTATCGCTACGATATTAATACCAAATTTCTTTCTTACATCGAGTTCCAATAGGTTTTGACCAATTAACTTCTTGGTCACACCAGTAGAAATAAAACTATATTCTTGGTCCAGTTGTAAATATTCTAAAAAGTTACCAGATATCAATATTTTAGCCAAACGTTTACCAGTTGCTTGTTCAGGCCAAATCAAATGTTCGGGATCGACACCTAGTTTTTCTACAACGCGAGCGTGATACTCAGATTGTACTTTCACATATATATCTTTAACACCCAAATCTTTTAATATTAAAGTAGTCAAAATGGAATTATCTACATTCATTCCAGTCGCTACAATTACCATATCATAAGATGAGATACTGATTTCTTTTAACGCATCAATATCCGTGGAATCTAGACAAATAGCGTTTGTAACGATTTTAGCGATTTTTTCAATTTTATCGAAATTCTTATCGATAACCAATACATTAGCTTCCAAACTAATCAGTTCTTCTGTTAGAGCAAGTCCAAATCGGCCTACACCAATTACTGCAAATGATTTTTTTGCCATAAAAACACTCCCATCTGTATCAATACCTATTATACTAAAAACCTTTGATTTGTCAAACAAAACCGTAAAAACAAATAATGAAATTACTATATACAAAATGCTGCTTTTTTATTATAATATTTAGGAACGAGGTGAGGCTATGAATGATTTTGATGATTTGTTTGAAAAGCCATCGAAAGAAAAGGAAACAAAAGGACAAAATCAAATAGATGATTTATATAAGTATATATCCAATTCCAAGGTAAACTTATATATGTTGCTCATCTATATTTTTTCTAGTTTCCTATTTAGTTTAGGCGTAGTGATTATTACGAACGCTACATTTCCAAATTCGGAAGACATTCAAGACAATATTGTTATGGTGAGTGAACCTACTGTATCCGTTAATTATAATGATAATTTAGAACCGGAATCAGCGTATTTATATGGAGTTTTCTTAAATAATTCTGACTATGATTTCCCATACTTTTGGTTAAACATTGAATTATTTGGCACCGATAATGTATCTCTTGGTAAATTTTCTTTTGATAAGGATAGCTTACTATCCAATCAAAGTTACATATTGGATGAAACAGTCGCAATTTCTGCAGAGCCAATCAGCTATGAAGTCTCATATGGATTTGATTTTAGCAGTTTATTCTATGTTGTTTTTAGCTTGCTACAAGCAGCGATTGCAGCAATTCTATTCTTAATTATAGATTGGCAATCCTTTAAAGAGAATTGGTTGACCTTCAAAGGTAATTTACGTCAATATCTAGGCCAAACAGTAATCGGATTCTTCTTGCTTATGGGTGCTCTCATAGCTGCTCAGTTAATTTTACAATCATTAGACGTTACAGGTACTAGTGAAAATGAAATGCAAATTCAAAAATTATTCGCTGCGGATCCTACCCAACTGGTATTATTATTCCTTTTATTGTGCGTATTTACGCCAATTGTGGAAGAAGTAATATTCCGTAAGGTATTATTTGGTTATGTAGAATCAAGGACCAGTTCCGTGTTTGCAATCATTATGTCAGGTGCTATATTTGGTATAATGCATGTGCTTTCCTATGGAGATTTTATTCAATCCATTCCTTATATATTTCTGGGACTTATGTTAGGATACATCTATTACCGAGCGAAAAAGAATATTCTTGTATCCATTGGAGCTCACTCATTAAACAACTTGTATGTGTTTGTTATCTACGTACTAACATTGTATGGAATCTTATAAAGCAGCTTAGTCGCTGCTTTATTTTTTTGCGAAAAAAAAAGGCTTTTAATAGCCTTTTTTCTAAATGTACTATCTTACTTTTTCTTTTAAAACTTTTCCAGCTTTGAAAGTAGGAGCGTTTAATGCAGGAATGTCGATTTTAGCGCCAGTTCTTGGATCATTACCCACTCTTGCTTTTCTTTCTTTCACTTCAAATGTACCAAAACCAGTTAAAACAACTTTTTCACCTTTCACTAAAGCTTCTTGAACTGCAAGTACTGTAGAATTTAAAGCTTTTTCTGCATCTCTTTTAGATAAATCAGCTAAGTCAGCTATACGTGCAACTAATTCAGATTTGTTCATATTATTTCCTCCTTTTTAATTATATATAAATTATAAGCAT
>CAZSVN010000028.1:5383-12493 GCA_964610285.1 uncultured Candidatus Izemoplasmatales bacterium | reverse complement strand
ACCAATATCATATAAGTTTGATACATCCGTTTCACGATTAGATAATTCTAATTCACTATTACCAATTCTATTTATCCTAGCATGTACATTATTAGAAAATTGTTCAAAGTTCACAATTCTTCCTTGTTGATTAGATAGCAACGCACTATTATATTCTACATCGGTGTTATCATCTTTATCGAAACTCAATCTTGTTTCTAATGGTAATGGTGTATAATAAACTCTAAATAATAACTCACCTTTCGTATAATCGAAGTTATCTTCGGCTATAACATCAGTAAATTGCCCGTCAACTAAGTAACCATCATTAATTAATTTTTCATATATCGCATATTCAACAGCGTTTTGTAAAGATAAATTAAAATCGAATAACCCATATGTTTTACCTATTTGTATATTGTTTTTTCTATATTCATAAAATATAGTATTGTTTTGAACGTATATCAAATCTTCATTTCCGGATGGTAAATTCAAATCCAACGTTCTATATTCGTTTATTTCTTTTACGAAATTAGTCATGTCAACTTCAATTAACGCATCCGTAGTTGAAGAACTACCATATAAATAATTATTAGTTTCTCCTAATATGTAACCTATTTTACCATAAAATTGTAATAACAATTTATCTATTCTATATATTCTTTTTGGTGTTGGTATATATGACTTAGTTGCATCAAAGATATAATCATCACATCTAGGCGTAACCCAACTACCTTCGGCCGGATATATTTCCGTACCTTCATTACCATCTTGATTATCAAACGTTAAATTTTGAACATTACTTTCTAAACTTGTACCGTATAAGTCTATATTTTGTTGTATAGTTTTCTCTATGAAATCACTTTCACTAGTAATTAGTGTTTTAAGTTCATTCACGAAATCAAACGTTAGTTCAAGTTCATCACTACTATTTATATATAATCTAGGTATAGCATTAATATAATATCCTATTTGTTTAAATGCTTCTCTTAAATTTTTCTCTTTAAATGTAAATTCAGGTGATATCGTATCCGTTAATAAATCATATAAATCACCACTTGTAGGCAATACACATACCCTAGTAGTCGTTAAATTGTCTACTAATTCCAATGGGGTTGTATTAATCAAACTCTCTAAAACATCATATAATGATAAATCAGGAGTGCTTTCTAATGGTTGAGTGAATGTTTTACCGCTTATTAAGAAACGTTCTAATATTTTAGTGTGTTCTACCAATGATAATGTATGCTCATATTTTAATGGATTTTTAGAAATAAGTTTTACGTTATCTCCCGCAATTCTCATTGAATATAGTAATGTCGTATCAGAGTATACTTCAACCCAATCAAACATATCAAATGGTGTACCCGAACTTAGTCCTCTTATTGTCATTTGTCCGGTATCTAAACTATCATCTAACTTCTCTATAAAACTAAATCCATTCAGGAAAAAGTTAGAGGCATCACTTCTTATAACCGTACCTGTACTTTGATTTCTACTACAAACCTTTATCACATAACTCATAAGTTGTTACCTCCATATCTACTATTACTATACGAGTTATTACCACTTAATCTTCTATAATAATCCGCTTCTCTATTTTGTTTTTGTACTTTAATCCCATACATTAATCCTCTATACGCTAAATCACTACCTGCATATATAGCACCAGCAATAGGATTTACCGCTAATCCAATACCATACTTAGCGAAAGTCATTCCTGTATCTATTCTTCTCTGTCTTAATCTATTTTCGGTATAAGCACCAAATGCTTCGTTTCCTTTTTGAACGGTGTTGAATGCGAAACCAACACTAAATATCTTTTTAAGATTTCCTCTAGTAATACTACTACCATTGTCTTGGTTTCTATACATTGAACTATCTAGTGTTCCTTTATCCTTAACTAGATTACCACCACTAAAAGCACCCCTTCTATTACCACCATTTACCGATATATTTATATTGTAATCACGTGCCATTCTAAATCAACCCCTTATAAGTTGCTATCGCTTTTTTTAAACGTAACAGTGAATGTACTTAATGTATTAATATTTGGTTGAGTTCCTCCGGTGTCAAGTAACACCTCATAAGAAACTTTGAAGAATGGATATTGAACCAATAATGTATACGTTGTATTTTGCGCCGTATTTCCGCTTACAACGTGTTTTAGTAATGAGTTTAACTTCTTATTAGGGATATAATAAAAACTAAGCGTATGGTCTCTTGAACTCTCTTCAACGATATGTTCGTTTTCATTACTATTAATATATTGAGCAGAACCAACTTCCGTACCCAATGAATGTTGTCTATCAATAGGATATATTCTTTCTCCATCTAAGTAATATTCAAAGTTGTTACCAAATAATACGTCATTACTTATAAATGCGCTTACTGGTAATTCAAACCCTTGATAAATATAAGAACCGTCTACTACTCTTATGCCGGTTGTAGGACTTAGTGTCCCAAAACCAAATATAGCATTACCATCTTCACTCCACAATATAGAGTTATTAATAGAACTTGATACAATAGTTCCTTCACCACTATTTTCTATTGTACTTTTATTAGGCCAAGTGCTAATATCAACTACCGCATCCTCAACGTCATCAATACTCGCACTATCATCGTTGTCAATTACAATTCTCTTAACCAATCCTTCAAATCCCGTACTATTACCAAAAGTAAATGAAGTATAATTTTTACTAGTTGTAGAATTTGTTACGCTATCAATATCTGTACCATTAGTGATAAACCAATCACCGCCACTTTGATAAATTGTAACTTCTATTTCCTCATTTACAGTATATGGTACACTAATTGTCACTCCGGACTCTACATCAAATGATATATTAGTCGCATCTTTATAAATTAAGAAATCGGTAGTTGCATCACTTTCTAATATAGTTTCTTCATCATTATTATAAGGTATAAATTTAATATAAAAGAACTTAGCAATATTACTACTTGAAGTAACACTAAACGTACTATCTTCACCACCCATATATAAATATGGAGTTCCTAAAGGGAAATATTGCGCTAATAATGAAGATTTAAACTCTTCAATAGCATTTAAAGTATCATTATATTGAACATTCTCTAATTCTAATCTTTCTTTATCACTAGTTTCATCATCATCATTTTGATAATCTACGAATATATCAAAAAATATACTTGTATCATTACTTGTACTATTTGCATTTGGTATATTAATATATTCCCCTACTATATCTTCTATTGTAGTTGGTACAAATCTTTTCTTTTGTCCTGTTTCTTCTATATCATAATAATCTATTCCTTCTCTATTATATAAGCCAACTCTAAAATCTACATTAAATGAGTTCTCTTGTAATTTATTAGATAGAAAATTCTTCAGTGCTTCTTGCTGTGTCATCTTTATACACCTCTCTTTTTAATTCGTTTAATCCTTTACTTCTTTCATATACATTTATTCTTCTTTGTAATGAAAATAAATCTTGTCCTTTTAAATCAGTACCTTTACTAAAATCACTACCACGTAATTGTTTACCTTGCTTATAATATCCATTTAAGTCATTTAATATTTCTAATACGGTTTGGTCTATAAATCCTTTGTGTTTATTCTTTCTTTTTATAGGTTTACCGTTCCATGTACTTTCTTGTAATATTTCAACATATGGCGCTGTGCTTTCATCGTATCTTATAGTGAACTTATTCTTACTAGTCCAATTTAAACCCTTTATAGCATTAAAGCGTAGGTTACCAGTATCTTCTGGAGCCATACGCTTCGCTTTATTTAATAATTTCCTCTTCAAATGTAAAGGTATCATATTATTCACCTAGAAAAAGTACGTAAGGTTTATTTGATTTGAGATTAGGAAACATTAAGTTAGCAATAGCGTTTATGCTATCATATCCATCGGAAATTTTCCAAATTGTATAAGTTTTATCTTCATTTACCACTTCAATCTTATCTCTAATTTTATAGTTGTAATTTTCTACAACCTCAACAACGAATGTAGATTTTTCAACCCACCCATTGTTCACCTGTACTCTTACTCTTTCTTTTATGTTTAATCCAACGCCTTGTGAGCCATCACTTTTAGGTCTTATTCTTATTTCTCTTTTAGGTTTATATTTGCCGAGTGTTTCATCATATTCTTTATAATATGCTTTAAAATAATTACCTGAATATGGTTGAGATAAATTAAACATTACCAAGTACCATCATCACTATAATCACTATAATACATATATCCAACAAATAATAACCCACTCTTTGCTAATTGTACTTCCGCACTTTGAGATATTAATGCGTTACCTCTAATAGTATTAATATCTAATGCTTTACCTTTTTCTATATGGACTCCGTGCATATCTTTAAGTAATCCTGCACCACTTCTAATGTAATATCTAATTTGGTCTGCTAATACTCTTTTCATTAATGGTCTTAAACTAGTATCTTTGGCTATAAGCCATCTTTTATAATCATAGGCATCTAATTTAGAATACATCGCTATAACATTCATTATATCTTGACTAACTTCATATCTAATCATCTCAGCACCTTCGACAGTGCCATCCAATTCTATTAAATCATATCCCGTTAATCGTTTAACTCCTAAATCTGTTAATACGTATAATCTTCTATCAATATCATAAACCATTTCATCATCATTATATGGTAAGATTGAACTATCGGTATTTGTTATTAAAGCCATTAGACATCTTCCTTTCTATTTAAAGTTGACATATACTCCCACCACCATCAAACCCTATGTATATATCTTTTTCTTCAATTACTTTAAGTAATTCTATGGTATGCACCACCCAACCATAGGAGGGATAGGTGAGTGATGCACACTTACAACTACCTAAATATAGTTAATTGCTATTATAATCCAGCAGGTGCATCAATAGTTAATACAGATGCGATTGCAGGGTTAGTATAACCAGTTGTTACTAAGAACGCAATAGAACTTGGATAGATAACTTCTACTCCCCATCTTTGTGCAGGTTGCATACGAATACCAGCACCATCAGGTGAGTCGATAATTTTCATAGTAGAGTTAATTGCGATACCACGAAGAGTACCCATTGAAGCACAAATATATCCTTCAATTTCATCGAATACACCAGCACTTGCTTGTGAACCATCATCTACTACAAATTTCTCAGCCAAGTCGAATACTGGTTTTGCAACCATATAGTTATAAACTTGGTCGATTTCTCCAAAGAAACCATTTTTGTCAGTATTCATAAATCCTTCTGGTGAAGCAGTTCCAATGCGTAGCATTTCTTGTGCTTTCCAGTTACCAATATCTAATACCGATTTTGCTGTTTTGAAAAATTGTCTTTTTGAACTTGCTCTCCATAATCCAATACGAGTATTCGCAGGATATGTATCTACACCATTTGTAGAGTCTCCGTCATCTAATACAGCATTAACATCTTGGAATTTATCTAAGATACTATCACTTGAAACATCAAATGATACTAAATGACCTGTATTTGATACTGCATATTCTAAACCTTTTACGATTTGAGTTGCAATAGTATGAGCATTAATATTTTTACGAACTGCTTGTTCATAGTTTCTCATTGTTGCATTCGCTAATGATAATCTAATCATTCCTTGCATATTTACAGGAATATCAATAGGTGTATCATATACGAAATCTAAACGAATACCATAACTATCAGATGTTGGTTGTTCCGCTGTTTGACTTGAGAAATATCCACCATCGGTTGTTGCCCCGACTCTACGAACTTCTTGAGTTAACGGTTTTTCACGAATAACTCTTACTTCATATACATCTGTATCTACTACTACTTCTTGATTTAAACCTTTACCATTTTGATGATATAAACTTTGTACTACATTTACTAATACTGTTGGACTCATTTGGCGTTGTAATGCTTGTGAGTTTACAGTAGGTGCTGAAAATGAACTTTGAGTTGCTGACATCTATAACACTTCCTTTATTTTTAATATTGTTTTTGATTTATAATGTTTAAGTAATCTTGAGCAGTCTTTTCTTCTTTAGTGCCCGCTGGCGTTTTCGAAGCCTTTGCGGTTGCACCAAACGAAGTTGATTTACTTTCAATTTTTTCCTTTTCTTGTTTGATTTCTTCAAACTTTTCTTTAGGAACATAATTACTTAAAATTTCTTCTAATTTCTTTTGTAAATCTTCTTCCGTTAAGAATTTTGGTTCGCTTTTTTCCGGTTCTACTTTTTCTTCTTTAACCTCTTCAACGACTTCTTCCTCAACTTCTTCTTCCTCATCCTCATCGGCAAGGAACGCTAATACATCTTTTAATTCTTCATCATTTAATTTTACTAAACTCTTTTTTAACTTATTTACATTTGCCATTATAATGACCTCCATTTTCTTTTTTTATATTATATTATCGTAATATTTTGAAGCACGACTTACCTGTGGTTCGTCCACCAATATATACCGTTCGCCAATAATATAACATTATATATTATTACGCTGTTATTCAGCGGTAATAGTTATTGTTTTTGTTAATGTAACCGCACTATTGCCATTTGCGTCATCAACATCATATGTGATATCAAATGTTCCAACTGTTACCATATCAACTGCACTATCATTTACAACGATACTTGAAGTTACATCACCATCGTATCCATCATTTGCAGTAATACCAGTTAACCATGTTGAAGGAACTTCCGAACCGGTTACATAAGTAGTAACTAATGTTTCAGCATCTGTGATTACTGGAACGGTTGTATCTACTATTGTGATTTCGATTTCTAATGGTTCACTTTCATTTCCACTTGCATCGGTAACTGTTACAGGAACTGTATAAACTCCAACAGTATCCATATCTAATGTGCTAGGGTCATATGAATATGTAAATCCAGTTGAATGGTCTCCATCCGTTACATCGGTTAATGTATCCCAATCAGGAACATCGCTTCCGTATTCATATTCTACAACAGCACCATCCGCTAAACTCAATACAGGAATATCATTATAATATGTGAATATAATAGTATAATCACTCACTGGCGTACTTGTAATAGTACTTTTAACGACTCCTTTATTTGTTTGTAAGTCTGTCATGAAATCTGAAACGTACTCTAATTTTACTCTTTTAGCAAAAAATCTTTCAGCCATCATCAT
>CAZSVN010000028.1:0-5309 GCA_964610285.1 uncultured Candidatus Izemoplasmatales bacterium | reverse complement strand
GGAAGTACCTTGTGGTTTCACTTCATTAGAAGATTTTCTCGCTTCTTTTTCAAGTTTTTCTAATTCAGTAGCCATATCATCTAGTTGTTTTTCATTTTTATCAACATAGATATATGGTAAAGCATCTCTTATTGTGATTAAATAATTTTGTTTTAATGTAACCATTTGTTGAACAACTTCATTCATATTGTTAAGTCCAACTCTACTAAATCTAATAGTTATTTCATCTTCTTCAAAATTATAGAAATATAATACATCGTCTAACATACAATTCAACGGTTTTCTATATAAACTTCTAAAGTTTTCTACGGTTGTACTTGTTTTGTCATCAATGCTAATCTCTCTAGCAGTCGCTCTTTCGCTACCATCATTTAAGAAATTCGCTAAAGTTCTTTCACTTATTTTAAGGTTCATAGCAATATCTCTTAATATTTTCTTTTCAATCTTATCTATTTGGTCTGCCCTTAACTCAAATTGAATTGCTTCGGGTTTTTGTTGAGCGGGGTCTAAATATTTAATTAATTGATAATACCCACTATCTAATCCACTATATTGATTACCTTGTCCTTGTTGTTGAGGACTTTGCATAGGCTCTGGTATTAACACTCTACCTCTCGATAAATACATTTCAGTATTCGTTAATGATTGTAAATAATCATAGGCTTGATAATTCGCTATTTGATTACTTGAAATACTTTCTCCAAAAGGCATTTGAGGCATAAATGATACTGTATCACTAGCCTTCATTAGATATACTCCTAAAGTCTTTAATGGAATATCATACCATTCATCTAATTTAATATCTCCATAGTTTGACTTAACTACTTTACGTACATCTTTTGGAAGTTCTTCCCATTTAATTTCTTGTATTTGGTCGAAATTAATATCTTTATTAGTAGTTAAATTCCCATATCCAACTTTAACATATATTCTAAATTTAGGATTTCCTTCATCATCATATTCTCTATCTTCTAAGATATAATATAAATCCTGTCTCTTATTGTTTTCCGTTCCTCTAGGTTGTCTTAGTTTACTATACGTATACACCGCACCTGTAAATCCAATTACTTTACCCGTAAAATCGGTATCAACAAAATAATTATCTTTTCTTAATATAGTAGGATATAAATTTGTACCATCACTATTTAATTTGATTAAACTATCACCACCGGCTAAAGAATATGATATAGCCGTTGTATTTTTATTACTAATATCTACATCTTGAGCCCACTTTTGTATGAACTCTAATGCGTTTAATTCATTACCTCTTTTGTAATTAACTTTATAATCACTTAATGGATACGTATTATCATACATTAATGTACCACCATTAATTAAATCCGCTAGTCCGCTACATACAGTATAAGCAATTCTACTTGATACTATACCACCATATTGTTTATGAAAGTCTGGTTCAAACCCATCATACCAATATAACCATTGTCTTACAAATCTTTGGTAATAATCATAGTATTGTGGTGGAACTAATGGGTAGAATAATGAGTTGTTTATCCAACTATACGTTTTAAATGTATTGAACGTAGTAGATAGATAATTACTTTGGCCTTCATTCCCGATATTCGCCATTATTCAATCACCTCTCTCTTTCTTTCTCTTTCGTAGAACCCTAATCTTCTAGGGAAATACATATTTTGTGGATTTAAGAAATACCAAGATATAGCATATGTTAAAGCATCACTATCATCATTAGGTATACTTGCATCAAATCCATTTCCTTTTTCATCCCATATTACACTTTCAAGATTTGTAACAACCGGTAAATCACCTCGTTCAAATCTATTCGTAACATAGTTATAAAATCCGTTCGTATCTTTAATATATAATACGTTTTTGCTAAATGCGTTTTGCATTACTTGAGCCATCTGTATTACTTTTTTCATAGTATACGACCATACTTTATATTTAAGTCCTACTTCATATTGTAGTTTTTGAATTAAGTCAGCGTTAGCGCTATCTATTACAAAATGTATAGGAATATTCTTAAATCTTAAATCATATTTTACTTCTAAATCATTTACAAATCTCATTATTAATGGGTATAGTCTACTATTATCTATTGCACCATGCTTTATTGGGTCATGATGAAATGTTTCTAATACTACGGCTTGTCCATTATTTAATATAGCAACCGGTACTAAAGCCGTACTATCTCTAGTAGTAGCACCGTCTACTCCAATTAATATTTGAAATATTCGATACTTTGTAATCATAGCATCTATTTCTTCCGGAGTTAATAAATGGTAATCTCTATTAAATGTAAAGTAAACTCCACCAAATAATCCATTCGTTTCCCCTAAATATAAATACTTATAATTACTAGGATTTACTATTCTTTCTATCTCAATAGCCTCTAAATCCGCATCATTTAATACTCCTGCAATATCTTTATATGAAGTCCATAAACATAAGAATAATGGATTTTCTTGATTAATTCTAAAGTATTCGTTCGTCCAATGACTATTTTGTGGTTCGGGGTTAAAGCACATTAATACTTTACCTACGTTACCATCTAAATGTCTACGGAATGAAGCCAATGCTTGGTCTAAGTTACTTTGGTCTGGTAACTGTTGTAACTCATCAAACATTATTAATGATAACTTTTTAGACGTTTTGAAACCTTTCGTTCTTGAAAGGTCTGCACCCCCAACACCTTTAAAATATATTACGTTACCATTTAATTTATTCGTAATTTTTAATGGTCTCGTTCTTTGAGAAGTTAGAAATAATAAGCCTTCTTCTTCTAATACATCTAATATTTCTTGAAACATACTATCCTGTAAATCACCATAATTACTCCGACATACTAATACGTTATTTTCATATTTAAAGAAATTATGAACTACGTATTGAGCGGAAAATTTAGATTTACCGGCATCACGACCACTCTTTAATAGTATATAACGCTTGTTCGTTGTTAGACAAGTGTCATATGGTTCTAATATCGTCATTCTTCATCTATGGGTGCGTATTCTTTTAATTCGGTATCCGATTTCTTCTCATTCCTAATTGTAACTTCAATAGTCGTAGGAATATCTATATTATCTTCACTACCATTCGGATTATATTCATCATCATATCTTTTGCTTTGCATTTCTAACATCTTCGCATTTCGATATTCCGTATTGATTATTCCTCGTTGCACATCTAACATAGACTTAAACTTCATTAAACTTTTCTTACTTGCTAAGGATTGTTCTAACTCTAGAAATGTTTCCTTCATAGCCCTAAATTCGTGCTCACTTAAGTATAATGCCGTAGCAAGTTCCCTCATTCTAATGCTTTCATCAGCAATTCTAAACTCAGTGATAACACTTAAAAATGGATATACTTTAGTATAATAGTTATCGTATACATCTTCCGCAAGTAAACGATATTTCTCAATGAAATATGAGTTATACTTTTCAATGTATTCATCTTTAGTCATAATATCACTTCCTCTATTTATTTAGTTTCTTTAATTCCTTTAATATTAATAATAATATCTCTATCTCAACCTTACGGATATATTCATCGTTTTTACCATCTAATTCTTTAGTGCTCTTTATCATTGCTATCGTCTCCTAATATCTCATCAATCTTTAATTGAAACTCCTGTTCCGTAATCTTACCTTGATTTAATTTTAAGACCATATCCCAATACTCATCAACCCATTCATTAACTTTTTCTTCTTCTACATCTATTCTATTCATTATCTCTAAGTATTCTTCGTATTCACTCGTTCTACTCGTAGTAAATCTTTCACCTTTAGATAATGGTTCATAACATTTCTTGTTCGGTTTTAATACCGTATTCTCTGTTAGTTTCCCCGAATATAATTCTTTAGGATGCTTACAATTAAAATATCCGTATTTACTCGTAACTCCCTTTTTAATTAATTCTATATATCCATTGGTTTTACCATATGGTGGATTTAATACGTAATTACAATGTTGACACGTAATACATGATAAATCATTATCCGGATTGTATAAACACTCTTTTGTATGTTCTTTCATCATCTCTTCTTCCGCATACGTTAATCCGCAATACCCACAACTATATACAATGTTAGGTACTATCTCAGCATAATCATCCTTGATAAATTCACTAGAATAATTTTCTAACTCCTCTAATAACTTATTCTTCATTCCTTTTCCTCCTCTTGAACTCGTATACACGCTACTCGTCCGCCATATAAATATTATAGTCTAATCAACTTGTGTGTAGCAAATATAATCAATATCATCTGCGTTAATCCAAATCCATCCAAATGTAGTTTGAAATGTTACCTCATTTTCATTTTTATCTAATTCCCAACTCAGTACATCTTCAATGTTATGGTTTTCATAACCTTGTCCTGCATACCACGCAGTAACTTCACATTCGTATAATTCCAACTTATTATCAGAGTGTTTAATATTAATAATTAGCATACCTATAACCATAGAAAATATAGCGATAATTGAAATGTATAAAACTTCTTTTAAAAATTCTTTCATATTATTCCTCCTCTTGCGTTTATAAATATTTATTGAAATTCTTCTTCGTAATAATTAATGATGCTTAGTATATCTTCGCTCCTTAAATGTTTCCATTCCTCTTTTAATATCTCGTATATCTCATTTCCATTCTTTCCTTGTTCCTTTAAATATTCTATTATCTCATCGGATGTTCCTAATGCTTTTCCTTCTATTATTATCAAGTTATCTCTCCCTACACTATATTATACGTATTTATTTCTACTTTGTCAAGTATATATGTATTCGTTCATATAGTATAGTTTGTAATACAATCTATATATCATATGAAAATATCACGGAAAAATATTTGGGGGGCTACCACACCAACAACCTATATACTCCCATGCTATCCACTACCAATATACATCCACATATACCAATCCACATATCATATCATATTAAGCGCATAAGCGCATATAATACCGCATATAGATATTATATGATATAATAGTCTGTAATGTGGTGTAATGAAAAAATAAGGAGTGTGTGCGTATGAGGGCATCCCGGATACGGCGGCGGGCTACTTTATGCGGCGCGGCGAGATCGACATGGTAATCGTGGGGGCCGATCGCATCGCGTGTGTGTGAGGTGGATACAAACAGTATTACAACTTCAACATACAGAACAACATAATATTCACATAACATATATAGAAACGCGCCCGCGCTATTTAATAATAATAAATAATTAATAATGTTTTATAAAGTTTTAAGTACTTTTAAATAATTAAAGAATAAAGAACAATATAATATATATATATAATATATAGATAATAAGAGAGAGGGTAT
>CAZSVN010000027.1:0-12799 GCA_964610285.1 uncultured Candidatus Izemoplasmatales bacterium | reverse complement strand
CATTTATAATAATAATGTGAATGATACGAGGATTATCGCGTTTGGATATATTTATAAAAACCATAATATTGACTATTATAAAACCTATTCAATAGAAAATAAATTACCAGATAACTTTAAACTTGTGATTCCTTCTAGGGATTGCATCATACACAAAGTAGATGCGATGCGTCTAAAACTGATTGTATCGGATATGAATAAAGGCAAACGTTCTGTGAAAAAGATAACGTCCTTTGTATCGGATTCTCAGGGTTTGACATTTCATTCCAATGCACTGATGGTTCGCAAACAATTAGCGTATTTGTTGCATGAAGATTATAAAGAAACAGTTGCACAAAAGAAGTTGCAACGCATGAAGATGAAAAAAGAAAAACAAGAAGTCAAAAAGAAAGTACAAATAGATCGTAGATTAAAGCGAAAAGAATCGATTGATAAAATGAAATTAAGAGTAAAGAGTTTGTTTCATAAGAATCACGTAAAATAATGTAGAGAAAAGACAAACCGAAAAGTTTGTCTTTTCTTAAAAAAGGTTTGGAATCGTTGAAATGAGTCGAAGTTATTTCTTAAATACTTATTACATGATATAATTTTAGTACAATCGTTTTATGAAGGAGGGCTGTATGAAATCCAATAAAAAACTATCCGTAATATCTTCTATAAAACAATGGTTTTATTTGCGTAAAGAGAGAAAACAAGCACGTAAGGTCAATAATCTAGGCGATAATATGTTTCTAGAAGAACGTAAGAAACTAGGTAGAGATGCTTGTAATATGAAAATCAATAAATAATTTTAAGGTTTAGAGAGGCCAAATAATGAAATCAAAGAGAAATCATCCATATTTGTTTCAAATCATTGCGCCAATCTATGGTTGGTTTTATGGATCACAAAAACGCAAATTTCTAAAAGAGATTTCTCTTATAGAAGAAGAACACCTATTCGATGGAATTTCATCGATTTTGGATGTCGGTTGTGGAACAGGTGCACTGTCCTGTGCTTTGAGCGAAAGCGGATATTCGGTTACAGGAATTGATCCTGTGGTTGGAATGATTCGTATTGCTAGAAAAAAAGCCAAACAACAATCGGTGAACTATGTAATTGGTAATGTGTTGGATGGTCTATATATGGAGGATAATCTCTATGATGCAATCGTTGCGTCTTATGTTGCACATGGTTTGAATAAAGACAATCGCAGAGTGATGTATGAAGAAATGAAACGTATAGCAAGAGACAAAGTATTCTTTTTTGAATACAACCAAAAAAGGAATCTACTTGTTTCTTTGATTGAATGGGCCGAAGGTGGAGATTATTTTCGCTACATAAAAGATGTAAACGAAGAATTAGCAGAACATTTTTACTCTGTTCAAGTTCTGCCATTAAGCAAATATGGGTCACTCTATATTTGTGATGTTCACGAATAAGATTTAAAAAGTTAGGAGTGTGTTTGTTATGAATGTAGCAATTCTAGGACTTGGTGTAGTCGGCAAAGGCGTTTACGATATATTGACGAGCGATTTTAACGATATACACGTTGTTTCTGTATTGGTCAAAGATATGTCAAAAGATCGACACATTAGTTCGTTGGTTACAGATGACTTTACCAAAATTTTATTGGATGATTCCATCGATACGATTATTGAAGTCATCGGAGGAACATCGGATGCTTTTGATTATGTTGTTGCGTCTTTAAAAGCAAAGAAGCATGTGGTTACTGCAAATAAGGCATTGGTATCAGCACATTTTGAAGAACTAAGGAATCTTGCAGATTCGAATGGAGTCCAGTTTTTATATGAAGCGAGTGTTGGAGGCGGCATTATTGTACTAGATCCTCTAAAAACCATTTCACAGGTGAATCAGCTTGATAAAATACAAGGGATTATCAATGGATCAACCAATTATATCTTATCAAAAATCTTTTTAGAAGATTATCCTTTAGAAACCGCATTGGAAGAAGCGAGGAGTTTAGGATATATCGAAACTGGTTTCTCCGATGACTTAGAAGGATGGGATTTATTAAGAAAAATCAATATACTGTCTATGATTACGTATCATCAATATATTCAAGAAGAGGATATTATTCGCATACCATTGATGGATATTACAGAAGAATTTTATGATTATGTGAAATCGAAAGGATTCTTGTTGAAATATATTGCGACTTCTTATAAAAAAGAAGATCAAATACAAATCCATTTAGAACCAGTTATTTTAGGAAAACTTCATCCATATTCGAAAATTCATTACGAAGAAAACATCATTACGGTTTCTGGAAAGTACCATGAAGAACAATCGTTTATTGGTTCTGGTGCAGGTAGTTATCCTACAGCGAGCGCAGTCATATATGATGTACTTAAGATTTCAGAGAATAAACCTACTTATATAGAATTTTCTTCAAAATACCGCATCAACAACAATCTCAAAAAATATCATTTCTTAGTTCAAAAAGGGAATCAATTTATTAAAACACCGTTTATGACTTTTGAGGAATTGTTGCAAGACAATGATATTCTAGCGATTGCTAGGATAGACGCTAGTATCATCAATCAAATATAGAAAAAAGCAGGAAATTCCTGCTTTTTGTATTATATAATTTAGAAATAATTATCGAATATACTCGTCATGTAATTCGATGAATGCGATCATTGCTTCTACATATAGTTTTGATGTTTTTGATTTCATATTATACATATCTTCATCTGCTCGTTGGATGAGAGAATAGATGTTGGAATCGCTTTTGTCGTTTACCGCAACACCGATGGATACACTAATCAACTTATCAATCTCTTCATGAGCACATTCTTTTAGAAGTTCTTTTCGTTTGTTTTCAAGAAATTCTTTGGTGGTGTCTGGAACGATAATTAAGAATTCATCTCCACCAATTCTAGCCATTTCTTTGTTTTGAACATGTTGAAATACAGATTTCATTTTTGTCGCTAAAGTTTTTAGTAAATAATCTCCTCGTTCATGACCTAAATAATCATTATTCACTTTTAAACCATTTAAGTCTAGAGAAAGAATGCCTACATTTTTTAATTTGCTATATTGATCTAATTTATGTTCAATATAATTACGATTATTTAGTCCGGTCATCGTATCATAATTACTAAGCTTATTGAGTTCTCTTAACAAAGAATATAGTTGAGTTTCATCATATAGAAGAATCATGTAACCATAGTCATCCATGCTTTTGAGTTTAAACTCTTTTTCTCTTAAATGGTAATGGTCTTTTTCTGCGTTGGAATCTTCCCCAACATTGTATTCGCTGTACAATACGACTTTGTCTTTTAAATTTTCTTCTAATTCATCAAAGACTTTTCCGATAACATCCTCTTCTTTAAAGTGATATTTTTCAAGAAGCAAAGGACTGATTTCAATAATTCTTTTGTCTCTATCGGTTAGAATATACATCTCTCTCATGTTGGATAATATTTCACCACGTCCAGACGCTCTTAAATTAAAGACCATGTCTTTCCGGTAGATTACTTCATAAAGAATATAGGTAACAAATACAAGTGATATATACGTTAAGTCTACATTGGTATCCAGAAATAATAGTTGTGATAGGTTAAAAACCAATACAATCGTAACACACAGAGCTAACATCCGCGTTACGGCTTTGTATTGCCTTACTCCCCTATGTTTGGCAAGAAAGACAAATAAGAATAAGATAGCAGTTAATAAGGTGATATAACATGCAAGCAAATGATAGAGAAACAATGGTCCATTACTTGCAATATATAAATCATTGTAGGATGCAAGTTCATAATACTGTAATTCCAACAACCATTGGGTGCTAGAATTGGTTAAAGCCAATCCAAGGTCTACAACAAATATGGTGAATAGAAGATACAGAATTGGTTTTGGAATCCGTTTTTCAACGTATTGAAAGATGGTACAAAATGTCAAAACAGATAATAGATATTTTAAAGGATATCCTAACATGTTTGCATAGTACACAAGAGCAGTACTAGAAGATACTCTCTCAATAAAAATGAGTATAGTCCAAAAAGCCGCAGCAAATATCAAGTATTTCAGACAGACGTATTTCGTATCATTGGTATTTTTAAACATGTTTACGACTGGTATTACCGAAACAAATGCAGTAATAATCAGTAAAATTTCTAAGAATAGTTGCATCATGTCACCTCCTAATGTAAAAATATTATAACATATCTGCTTGTTAACTAGGTAGATATATCGCAAAAATATAGAAAAAGCAACCAAATGCGATTGGTTGCTTTGTGTATATTTTTATTGCTCCGTCAAATTACGAATACCATTTAATTTTGAATTTAATAAATCATCTTTCTGTCTTGTCCACCAATTATCAAAATCATTGGTCAAAGTAGCGGCTTTATAAATTTCTCTAATATAGTATTTAGCTAAATCCACAATGATTAGTTTTATATGAATATCATTGATTTGCTTTATCAATAACACAGCGGAATGAGCAATATAATCCATAGAGTCAATAAAATCATATACTTTTTCTCTTGTAACATAAATACCAAGACATGCACATAAAATCATGGACCAGTATAGATGTGCTATATTGGTTTCATCGACGATGGAATCCACTTTCGTTAAAATGTTGTGTTTGCAGTAATGAATCGGACCAGATACAAGATCTGCATGGACGGTTAGTGGTGCTTTAATAGCAGCAGCAGTAGCATTTTTCTTAATGGTATACACGGTTTCCATATCTTGTTTAAAGCCATCGATAAAGAGTCTAAGTTTCACTTCTTTTTGAGATTGTTGGATATAATCCGTTTCATCATCTTTTAATAAATCCAGTAATTTTAGTTTAGAGTCCATCTGAGGTTCTTGTAACAAACCAATATGAACGGATGCTAGTTTTCTAAAACGAATGGATCTAGCAATAATATGTTGGATTAAATCTGAATAAGATGCTTGTTCTAAGAATAAGAAGAGCTCTATATAGAAATATGGAGTTCGTCTTTGGGTATCTACATAATCCGTAACAATCCGAAAGAAGGTAGGTTTTGGATTGCCAAGTTTCCTCAACGCTTCTCGATTTACAACAATATCGTATCGTTCTAGAAATTGATTTACAAATTCCAAAACTTGTGGTTTATCTGGACTATCTGCCGAAGGTGCCCTTACTGCAGGCGCTGGTTTTACGACTTTGGCAGGTTCTCTACGTGGAGTCTCGACTCTTGGGGCAACATAGGTTGGCCAAGCTTCTGGTTCTTTTTCCACTTTTGTTGTTGTTTTCTTAGTTTTTACTTTTTCTTCTTTTTTTACAGGCTCAGGAAGTTCTTGTTTTACTGGCTCTTTTGGCTTGGAAGCCTTTGTTTTAGTTATTGTTTCTGGTTTCTTTTTAATTGGTTCTAAGGTTCGTTCTCTTAAATAATTATATATAAGGATGCTATCTTCCCATGATTGTAGATATTCTTCAATAGCCTCCTCGGAGTCTTCTAAAATCAATGGATCTATTTCTTCATTTAATGAAGTGAAATCTTTTAATTGAAATAATCGTTTTAAGATTTCTTTTTTAAGTTGTGTGTAAAAAATGCCATTATACAAACTATCACTGGTTTGGATGGGATTTTCTTTGGCAACATATTGGTAGATTTCGTTTAGTTGAACCAAAACATCAAACTCATGATACACTTTTGGTAATAGCCCATCCATTTTGTTGGTATCCACTTGTCTTTTAACAATTTGAAATAGCTCATCAAAAAAACTGTCCATACAAAATCCTCCAAAAAATATTATAACATAAACTATTTGTAGAATACATATGATACATTAAACTTTAGAGACAAGATATAGAAGTTTTACAGGAATGCTTTCTTTAAAATATAACTTGATGTATTTTTATGACTGTATGGCTATATAGGTTTCAATTACTCAAAATGATATCGATTTTATGGTGGGTTATTGAATAATAATTAGAAAAATAATATAATAATAGTGTAATAGAGGGAATACATCATTTGACTAGTCATAAAACATACTGGATTAAATTGCTTGCAGTAACGTAACAATTTATCCTTTTTTTAATCAAAAAGAAGGATGAAAGGAAGTAAACTCTTGCGATATTTGGACAATTCCAAGAGCGAAAAAGCAGAGTATGAAAAGAATGTTTTTGTTTCTAAGTTTGTTTGTATTGTTATTTCTTGTTTCATGTAATCAAAATCAAACAAGCTCTGTACCGATTTATGAACGTATGGAATTGAGTCGTTACAATCTAATGATTGTGAATGAAAGTGATTATATTCACGGTGATCAATTAGCATATGAAAAGATGTCGGATGTTTCAAGTACAACTAAAGAAGAAAGCCAAGAAGTCAACTCTTTCGATGAAGTTGCTTATTTTAGCGAGAAGAATAAAGATCTATATTTAATTGTCCACATTACAAATCCAGATGAATATGTAATTCAATCTTTTACATTGAATGGTGAGAAATATTCATCCGATCAATTGGAAAACGGATCCGATTTTGAACATTTAGTGTTAAAATTGAATTCAGGAACTATAGAAGGTATTAGAGAGTTTATTATTGAAAATATTAAATATGTTGATAACATAGAAGTTCAAGATGTCGTCATAGGTGGAAATCAATCCATTAAACTAGGAGTTACATATACGTACCCACCAAATGCGATTTTGTATAATCTCGATACTTTACAAACACATATCATATTGGATATTTTTGTGGTTGACAGTTCCCTTTTGACAGAAGAAGAAAACGGGTATTTTAATCTTGTTTTATATCAAGGAGAAACGATTGTTGATACGACTCCATTTACGATTGGTTATAATCATATTATTTTTGATGATTTGTTAGCGAATACCGATTATCGATTTGAAATTGTCGCCTCTTATGATTGCTTAGATGGTAATGGATTAGTAGAAGATATTCAATTATCTGCTTCAGTAAAAACTGATAATTTCATCCATATTACTAACGTTACTGCGACCCATGAAACCATATATTTTGAAGTCGAAACATTAGGAACAGGTACAGAAGGCTCCATTACCTCTATTGAGTTGTTCTGCGATGGTATTTTGATGAAGACATTAACAAATTTGAATAAAAGAGAGTTTACGGATCTTAGAAGTGATAAATCATATTCCATTAAACTTACATATACCTATAATTTAATGGGCTATGAAGACCCTATTGTTGATGTTGTTACGTATGACGTTGCTACACAACAAGTTAATATTTTTTATACATTTCTGACTTAAAACAATGTCAAAAAATAGAACACTTTTCTTACGAACTTAAATTAAAAAAATGAAGTAGTATACTAGCAAAATAAGTAGATGAAATAGATTCTTTATAAAATAAAAATTTAAAATAGTTATTATAAAATACAAATGTAGAAAGCGAAAAGGGCCCATTTTTGGCCCTTTTTAAATTTGACTTAATTCTCTCATATGGTATACTAAGGTAAGGAAGAAGGAAATTCAATGAAAATATCAGGTAGAACACCACTCGTACGACTAATTAATTTAGAGAAGATATTAAAAGTAAAGAAAATATATCTAAAAATGGAAGGCGCAAATCCAACTCATCATAAGTATGATAGGATTGCTGAGGTATTATGTAAAGATGCCGTAGCTCATAACCAAAAAATAATCTGGTTGGATGGCTCAAAACGCTATGTGACTGCTCTTAAGTACTTTGCAGACAAAGAAGAGTTGCAAGTCCAAGTGCCAAGATTTAAGAATGAATCATGGAAGAAAAAGATATTCAATGACACAGAATTGGTAGATATGAGAAACAAGGATCAAGCGAATCGTTTTGAAATTATCAAAGCACTTGCAAAGAAAAATCAAGGATATATGGCTTTAGAAGGATATACACATAAACACATTCTTTTAATGACCTTAGAAGAAATAACAGAAGAAATCATCAATCGATTACCAACGATTGATACCATTTATACGCAATCTTCATTTGGTTATACACTCAATAGTATGTATAATGTATTCTTAAAAGATTGGATTCAAAATGAAAAGAGGTTTCCAAAAATTTATTGCGGAATTGGGCTTGAAAATCCATTAATAGAAACTGCAACGGTAAATGATTCGATGGAATACATTCAAAATGATGAAGCGCTGCAGGAAATATCTAAAAAAGCAATTAAAGAGAGTTATGGTAGAGCTATCGTTATCAGTGAAGACGACCTGAAATACGCTAAGAATTTATTAAGAAATTCCGAACAAATCTATGTATCCAAGGAAAATGCGTATCCATTAGCGGCGTTTTTAAAACAAATGAAGGAACCAAAGTTTCAAAATGGTATACATGTCATTGTTTTAGATGATGCAAGAAGTAGAGTTACTATAAGGAAAATCGATGACTTCAGTGGATATGATTTTGATATGGTACTCGGCTTTGTCAAGTCTCATCTTGCAGAATATAGTGATCCAGAAATTGAAATAGCAGATGCACTTAAAAACGCTATGGAAAAGGGATACATTTTGCTTGCGGAACAAAATGATGAAAACTTAGGAGTTTGTATTATTGTAAATACAGGATTTGAAGACTTTATTCCAACCTATCATTTAGCATACATTGGTACCAATAAAACATCCAAGGGACGTGGTATCGGGACCGAGCTTATTGAACAAGCAATCGATAAGACAAATGGTAATTTGTCATTACATGTCGATTTGGATAATAAGAATGCGAAAAAATTGTATGAAAAAATGGGATTTAAACATGTTTATAACAGAATGATATACTATTCTGAGTAAATAATATACATATAAGAGGATAACATTTAAAGTTATCTTCTTTTTAAATTTGATGTTCAAAATAAACATGACATAATATGTCGCAATATAACCACCAACTATGTCGCAAAGAAATATAATAAAAATATATTTTTAAAAATGTCCCTTAATTTGGCCGTTTAAAATAAATTTAGAAATATGACATATCAGCGCTGTTTATTTGTTTTTGATTCCTTTATAATAGAAGTATCATTACAAATATACTTAATGGAGGGCATAAAATGGATATTAGTCAAGCTAAAGTCATTACAAATGATCGAGGATTATATTTTACAGGTGTATTAGAAGTAGTAGATTGCATAGATGGAAATAACTGCAAAATAATCCTTCGTAAAGAAGGCTTAAGAGATACATTCTTATCTATATTTCCGAATGAGATATTCTATGAAGAGGGATTTACTTTCTTTATGAATTCTACTGGGAAGCATGTTACTATGGAAATACATGATCTAAGTGCTTTAAAGAATTACTTAAAAGCCATGTCTGGTATGCGCTATCTTCAAATCTATTGGCATAAGATTTATGAAGATCTTAAAAACCGCCATTATAACTAATTAGTATATGGGAATTATGCAATATGTGAAAGTCAATGAATGCATATATAGAAAGAAAGATCAAGAAATTCATTTTCTAGATCTTTCTTTTTAATGTGAATGTAGTATGATATAATAATGTAAAATGAATTTTTAATTTAAATTACTTATGGAAAGGTCTTAATGTGAAAAAAATATTACTATTCTATTTTTCAGGAACAAATAACACTAAAATAATAGCGACTGAAATAGTGGATGAATTTAGAGATATGGATTTTGCACTGGATATCTATAATATAAGAGAACCCTTTAAAGAACTTCCCAATCTAAATGACTACGAATATATAGGGTTTGGCTATCCAATACACGCATTTAATACTCCTGAGTTTTTCTTGAAATTTATTAAGAAATTACCAAAAGTAGAGAATAAGCAAGCATTTATTTTTAAGACATCAGGGGAACCATTTCACTTCAATAATGCTTCCAGTTTTGCTTTAGTAAGAATATTGAAGAAGAAGGGTTTTATGCCACTTATCGATGAACATTTCTTAATGCCATATAACATTATGTTTCGCTATCCAGATATCATATCAAAACATATGTATATCCATAATCTAAAGCTAGTCAAGGTACTCGTAAAAGAAGTATTATCGGAACAAGATTACCTTCCAAGATATTACCCATGGACTGTTATATTTGCTTATCTATCTAGAATTCAATGGTTAGGTGCTAAAATTAATGGCCCACTCATTCATGTTAAAAAAAGCAAATGCACGGCATGTGGGTTATGTATTAAGAACTGTCCTTCTAATAATATCAAAATGGTAAATGGATATCCAAAATTTGATCATACATGTACGATGTGTATGTCCTGCGTTGCAATTTGTCCATTTGATGCTGTGAGACCAGGGATATTAAATGGATGGCGAGTAAATGGTCTTTATGATTTTAAAAAAATATTAAATGACGAGAGTATACCAACTATTGAAATTAACAAACAAACGAAAGGGTACTTCAAACTGTTCCGTAAATATTATAAGAAGTCCTATAATAGAATAACGGAACATGAATAATGTAAAATGCGATGATTGGAACCATCGCATTTTTTAATTCAAGAAATCTTACGAAAAGTTTAAAGCAATTTCAGCTTTTCATTGGAAGGCAATAATACAAGCGATTTCATAACCGCATTAATGGTTATTTTAAGAAACACGCTTGAAAGAGACACCTGTTTGTGAAATAATGATTTTAGTTACATCAATAGGTAGGTATGGATTATGTTTAAATCTACTAGAAGTACTGTATTGGTCAAATCGAGTGTTGCAATCCTAAAAGGGTTGTCTGAGGACGGCGGTTTGTTTGTATTTGATACACTCAATCCAGAATTCTTCAGTCATAAGTTAGTCGGCAAATCTTACCAAGATATTGCCTATTTAGTCATGAGAGAATTATTGGATGATTTTAGTGATCAAGATATTAAAGATGTTGTAAACAATAGTTACAACGATAATCATTTTAATCCAGATATTGTCAGTTTCAATCACTATGAGAATTATTCCTATCTAAACCTATATCATGGGAATACCTTTGCATTTAAAGATTTGGCATTATCGACCTTGCCGAATTTATTACAAACTGCTAAAACGATTCAACATATAGACAAGAAAACGATTATTTTAACCGCTACCAGTGGAGATACGGGTAGTGCAACACTATCTGGTTTTGACCGATTTGAAGATGTCTATGTTATCGTACTATACCCGGCAAATGGAGTGAGTGAATTTCAAGAACTGCAGATGAACTTTTTTAGGTCCGATAAACACTTTATATTACCAATAGAAGGTAATTTTGATGATTGTCAAGCGGTTGTCAAAGACATATTTTCCAATGTTCATCCAAGCAACGTTAATGTAAGCTCTGCCAATTCCATTAATATAGGTAGAATCATTCCACAAGTGATCTATTATGTGTATTCGTATTGTAAATTGGTAGAAGAAAATAAAATTAAGATGTTTGATCAGATAAACATTACCGTACCAACTGGTAATTTTGGTAATATTTATTCCGCATACGTTGCCAAACAATTAGGGGTACCGATCGGGGATTTAATCATAGCTTCCAATGAAAACAACGTATTAACTGATTTGTTTCATAATCAAGAATACAATACCAATAGAATCTTACATAAGACCATGTCACCATCCATGGATATCTTGATATCGTCCAATTTTGAACGCTATTTATATCACTGCTATAATGGGGACCATTCATTGGTCAAACAAGATATGGAAACCCTTAAAAATCAGGGTTTTGTACAGTTAGACATATTGGATAAGCAAACCGATTTTAATGCGTATTATGCATCGGAAGAAGAAACCGCCGAAACCATTAAACGCGTATTTGATGAAGCCAAGCATTTAATCGATCCACACACGGCAGTTGCGAAGTGTTGTGCGGATAAATATAGGAAAGAACATGATGATAATACGTATATGTTAATTGTATCGACGGCGAGTCCGTTTAAGTTTAGCAGTGCATTAATTGATATTTTTCAATTGGAACACAAAACGTCGATTCAAGAACGACTTCAATATCTATCAAAACAGTTTCATTTGCGTTTGGATGAACGGATGCAAGAAGTGCTTCAAACAGATGTGAATGAGTATTCCATTTTATTGAGGGAAGCATATCAAATAGTAGAAAGGTTAATAGGTGGTTTGGATGTTGAAGATTAAAATACCAGCAACAACGGCCAATCTTAGTGTGGGATTTGATTCTCTTGGGTTAGCACTTGATCTCTATAACGAATTTCATTTTGAAGCATCGAATGAGTTTGTTCTTGAGGGATTTGATCATGTTCATTTGAACAATAACTTAGTATTACAAGCTTATTTAGCGTTTTGTAAAGATTTTGGGTTCTCCGCTACAAAACTTGTCCGAGTGAAAATCACCTTAGTCAGTCAAGAAATTCCGATTGCCAAAGGCCTTGGTAGTAGTGCTTCTTGTATTGTTGCCGGAGTAATCGCAGCCAATCATTTTAATCATGCAGATCTATCATTACAAGAGTGTGCAAACTATGCAAGTAAATTGGAACAACATCCAGATAATGTGTTTAGTGCCATATTTGGAGGGTTGAACGGTACGTATTTATCGGAGGGAGAATATATTAATGAATCCTTTGAGGTATCGAAAAAACTACACTTTGCTGTGTTGATTCCAAATGTAGTTGGTTCTACAGAAGAGTTGCGAGGAATTTTGCCAGACAGCGTGTCATTTAAAGACGCAGTGTTTCATTTAAGTAGAATGATTCATCTTCCCAAAGCATTTGCCTCGGGGGATTTCTTTGCCTTAAGAACCTTGCTTCAGGACCGGATTCATGAGATGGTTCGTTCCAGAATCATTCCGCAATACGAGTTTGTAAAAACACTCGCAATGAAGAATCAATTTATCTGCTCAATCAGTGGATCTGGACCAAGTCTGTTTTTGATATCC
>CAZSVN010000026.1:6464-13231 GCA_964610285.1 uncultured Candidatus Izemoplasmatales bacterium | reverse complement strand
AGTGATATATATTTCTTCCAAATAAACATCTTTTGAAAAACGATATAATGCCTCAGCTGTATCAAAACGAATTATTCGACCACCAAGCGCTGTTTCACAAGCTTCTTTTGTTGTTGCTGCTTTACAATCATTATTTCTAAAATCAGTATATGTTATATAGTCAGTATTATCCGTAACTGGGTCCAAAGGTGTTTCCCAATCGTACGTACCATCAAATTCTAAGATATCATCCTCTGGAGAACTATATGCTTCTAATCTTGGATTTACTTGTAAGAAAAATATAGATGTGGAAAGACTAAACAGCATAACAAAAATCAGCACAATTATATGCTTAAAATTAAATTGCGTTATTCTTTTCGTTTTCATAACTATACCTCCCTACCATTCTATTTCTGTAAACTCTGTATCCCAAGGTGGTTTTGCAAGACCCCAAACATTTTCAGGGCCGCCATTACTTTGGACAGCTTCAATTGAAAATGCAATTTGTAGTGAATATCCTGGAGAATACACAATAAAATCATCTAATGTATACCCTGCAATAAGTCCAATTTCAAACGGGTCTCCCACACCATCCCTTTGTACTGCTGTTTTATAATACATATAATTATCCAATGTCCGATTATCGTGCCAATTTGTTAAATCATAATCAAATGGCATTTGTCCATCGAATAAGATAGACAATTCTGTAACTTGCCCTTGATAATCGGTATAAATTAAAGTTAATTGTTCGTAGATTTTTACTCTGAAATATGTATCTACATTGCTATTTACAAGAACTTTAATTCGGAAATTTTCAAAGAAATTTTCGCCTTCATTCGAAATAATATTAATAAAATATACTCCTGGTTTTGTAACAACTAAATCTGTCGTAACACTAGCTCCTGTAGATTCAGTTGCCAAAGTCTCTTCAACATCTAACGCGCTTGTAGTTGTAGTGCCAGTAACGGTGTAAATTCCATCATTACTTACCGAACCATCGATTCTTATTTTATCACCACTTGAATATACCGATAAGTCTGTTGACCCTGACGAAGAAATTGTGGTACCCGAAAATGATATAAGTGATGAAGTAGCTACATTTGTAGAATCAACAACAATTTCCGTAGCTTCAACAACACCAAGTGTAGGATCAACAAAATACGCTTCTAAATCCACGTCAACAAAACCGATTTCTCCGGTAATGGTATCCGTGAATAAATCGGTAAAATATGCGTATGTAGAAAAAATGAATAATGCCAAAGAAAAAACCAATAACAAAAAAGAGCCAAACACTTTTTTTCGCATAAGTTTTACACTCATAACATTACTCCTTTCCAGGACGTTTTTGTATATAAAAAACGCCATTATCGTTTTAACAATTGCATTCTTTTATCTACTGAAATAAAAAAATGCCCTCGTCTTTTTAGACAACGGCAACTGGCTACCATCTTTCGAAGGCCCTATAGCTTTGCGTCACTAGCTTTCACTAGTTTTGCTATTTACATTTATCATTATAGAATAAAGCTGTAAATTTGTCAACATATATGTCGATTTTTAGTTACAGAACTGTTGTTTTTAAAGATTTTTTATATATATTATATATACATATACTTACTTAGTTAAAGTTTGAAAGACATAACTCATGAAATTATCACAATATAATTGTTGTTTTTAAACCTAAATAATGATATCATAGATATTGCGAAAATTAGTAAGGAGTGTTATAAATGAAAAGCATATTCACAAAGAAAGTACTGATCATTGTATCAGTAGTAAGTTTTGTAGTTTTAGGGGCTATTGTACTAGCTCTTGTAACTGGAAACACTTACTATCCTAGCCTATCAGATCCTAACGGAGTATTCTATCAAAGAGTAGATGATGATGGCAATGTTTTGTATGAAATTACAAATGAGGACTTGTTTGAGGAAATTAAAGGCAACGATGGAATTCAACAATTGCTTTTTATGACCGACTCAATTCTATTATCGGATTATATAAACGCGGTCACTACGCAAGAAATTGATGATAAGTTATTACAAATGACTTATGGAACTAGTGACCCAACTCAAATTGCTGACATCGATGACAGCAACAAAGCAGAGTTAGAAGTTGCATTTAACCAATCTATGATTTTGGCTGGTTTCCAAAATCACGAAGAAGATTATGCAAAACTAATCGTTGCTAGAGAAAAATTCGTTATGTCAATCGCTAAAGAAGATGAAGTTATTGCTGATAAAGATGTTGTTCTTAGTTACTTAAATAGTTACTTTGATGATATTACAGCGATTAAAATTCGTTTTACTAGTAGAGCGGATGCACTTGACGTGCTGCAACATTTCAATTTATTATCGTTATCCAATGAAGGTTTGAGAGAATACAATGGATTCGTTTATGAAGACGAAACATTATTGGATTCCCTTGATGCAATCGTAGAAGCTTACACAACGATTGACACTTATTATTTTGATACAGATGGCAATATCGTTGATACCAATGATGACATCGTCTATACCATTGGTGCAAATGATGGTTATACCGATGCCGATGACAAAGAATATCATCTTGATTCTGGTAATTTATTAAATGATGCAGATCAAACCATAATATCTTCCACTATGTTATTTGATACCCTTAATGCTGCTTTAGCTTATAAAGAAAGTAATACGGATTATTTTACCGTTTCAAGAGTGGATCCTTATGATATGGATCAAACCATTGAAGTAAAAGATTCATTGGATGCTGTAGTATACACGATTGATCCAAATCAACATATTTTTGATGCTGCTAGTAATGATGTTACTTACACTACTGATCTTCAAGTAAATAAAGTGTACACCGCAATTGAAGATGTTCCAACTGCAACAACAAACAATTCAACGGAACTAACAGATGACGAAGTGTTACAATATTACATATTAATGTATAACTACGTATATGGAATTTATCGTGATACCATTACAGAAGGTTCTACTGCTGCTGAATTAGTTGCACTAGATAATGAATTCTTATCCTTCAATTTTGAAGACCTTTACGATGAAAGTCCAATGGTAGCTGATTACTTATTCACTTCCCTTAGTATTGCAGATGACTATAGATATTCTATCATTCCTGCTATATTGGATACTGGTAATTCTTCTTATTATTATTTGATGTATAAAGTTACGGAAACAGAAAAAGAAGATGTTTTAGACAAAATGTTTGATTCTATTGAAGAAACGATTGCTAGTCCTACTACCATCGGTGATACCATCAACTTACCAGGTACTGGTTTCTACGGTTCAACGATTGCATGGATGTCGTCTGACACTGATATTTTATCAAATATGGGAGATGTGGTTGCCCCAACAACAGGTGACGTTGAAGTTGATTTAACCTATACCATTACTGTTTTAGGTAAAACGAGACAAAATACAATAGTGGTGACTGTTCTGCAAGACGGAGACACTGTTGAAGTAACCGTTCCAGAAGGAACAGAATTATCTTATCAAGATATCGTTAATGATCCTACTGCTTTTACCTATTTGCAAAACAAGTTATATGATGACTTTGTTTATGGAACCGATGGAAGCACAAATATTTCAGACACAATAAATGCAAAAAGAGCTGAATTAGGATTTAAAATAAATGACTACTACTTAGCAATCGATTATAAATCGTCTTATAGCGATTATGAAATTACTGGTAATGGAGATAAAAGTATCATTGCTTCTTTTGATAAAACGTTGACTTCAGAAGAACCATTAGAAATTACTGAAGATGAATACTTTGAATTTGCATTAACAAAAAATGCCGCTTTATATACCTTATATGCATCTCAATTTAATGAACTATTATATTCTCCGTTTTTTACAGAATTGTTTGGTACTCAAACAAATCTTATGAAAAACAAATCAGATAAAATGGATGAAATGTATGCAAGTATTACAAGTGCAAAACAATATTACGATTACCTTCAAAATTTATATGCACAATATGGTATGGAATTCCCTTATAATTCGTTTTCAGATTATGCGTACTCACAATTTAGTACTAAAACCGAATTAGGTTTATTAGAATATTTCGTATCTGGTGAATTACAACCTTATTTCATCAATGAAACCATTATGGATGAAAACATTATAGAAGCTCAATATCCAACCGTACAAGACAATTTTGAAAATTACTTTAGTTTAAATGTAACGCATTTCTTAGTATATCTAGACTTTAATGAAGATGGTAGTCCTGACAACTTTAATGATTATCAAGATGCATTAACTCCAGCAGAAATATTGAGTTTCCAAGCATTACAAGCTGGTTTAGAAACTGCAATTGATGAATATGATGGCGAATTTTCAGCTTTGTTAACAGAATATAATAATGCTTCACGTGAAGATGAAACTTGGGGTGTTTACAAACAAAATGGATTCTTAGTACTTACTGAAGATTTAAATATCGCGGATGAAGATACTGAAGACGTTTATCACTCATTAAATTATAATGGTGAATATGGCGTGAAAGATAGTTTTGTTCCAGAATATGTAGATGCTTTAGTTGCATTATATCAAGAATATTTATTACCTCAAAATGCTAACAAAGAAGAATTATATTCTGATTTTGTTCAAACACAATTTGGTTTACATATCATAAAAGTTACGCAAGGCGATGACTTTGATAAACCGAATTTCCAATTTGTAGAAGCGGATCCAAGCAATCCAACACGCACGGCTGGAATTCAAAACGCAGAGGAATCTCCTGCTTTAACTCAATTAGAATTGTATGCACAATATAAATTCTATTCTATGGTTTACGATTTAACGGACGCTGACATTGAAGAAAAATATGATATCGTAGTTCCAAGCATTCCTGCAACGGTAAATAACGCACTGGAATTCTATTTCGATGATATATTATCCAATGTATATGTAGTTGGTGCTATTAACGTAAACATGGCTGAAAGACTTGTTGAGGGACAATTTTTAGCAAATGATTATTCCGATTATACAAATGCAGAATTAATGATAATGTTATCTGATATTAGTGATGTATATTTCCAAGCAATATTCGGAGATTATTTCCCAGAAGCATAAAAAACTATAAAACAAAAGCTGATGTTCAAACATCAGCTTTTTTTATGATTATTCGTTTGTTAATTTGTGTTTGTAATAACGTTCTCGTTCTAAAACACCAATGCTATTGGTTAAATGTCCTACTTCTACCAAATTGAGTTCTTCTCCCAGAACTGTTGTTTTGGAATCAATATTATCAATAAAATGAATAATTAATGCTTCTGCAATATTTGGCTTTCTAGGAGATCCAAAATTCCCATAATAGTGATGACTAATAATAATATGTTCTAATAGCATAACTTCTTCTTCTTGATCAACCCCTAGTTCTTTTGCAGTAGAATCAACTAAATTCGCTCCCATTGTAATGTGCCCAATTAATTTCCCTTTAATCGTGTATTCACTACCTTCATAGGAATCAAACTCAAATATTTTGCACATATCATGCAAAATGATTCCAGCATTCACCAAATCTTGATTTAAGAATGGATACACATTAAAGAATCCTTCCGCAAGTTTTAACATCGAATGTGTATGATACGCTAGTCCTGATATATATGCGTGATGAAATTTTGTCGCAGCTGGATACAAATAAAAATCTTCCTTAAATTTATTATATATTGTTTCCGTCACTTGTTTGATCACAGGATTGCTTAAACCACTTATTTTCGCTTCAATATCAGTTCGAAGCAATTCCGTTTCTACAGGAGCATAATGATAAAAGAATTTGAGTAATTCTTCTTTTCTATTTTCAGTCTCTTCTGCTTCCCCTAAAATAGTATGATTCGTTGCTTCAAAATGTATTTTGTCCTTAAATTGAACAGCTTCTGTTTCAAAAAAGTATATTTTATTCAACGATATAGACTCTTCTTTTTGTACTCTTACGATCAAATTTTCCGATTCTTCTGTAAGTACATTGATCGGATAGCTATCATATGAAGAATCATTTTTTTGTAATACTTTGCCATAGAAGTTGTATTTTGTTCCTACCTCTACCATAAAATCACCTCTTCCAAAAGATATAGGCCCCTATATCTTTTAATATATATTGATATGTTTCTTCTGTTTCAAAATTGTCTGATGTTGCGAGTAATAAACGATATTCATCTGGGATATTGATGATTTCTACTATTGTATTCGGTTTAAAAATAACCAGAATATTACATTTCGAATTATAATGCATCATCAACGATTTGGAATTGAGTTCTATAATCTCGATAACCCGGTCCATTTCCGATGTAGATTTGAGTTTAAAACAAGGAAATTGTTTTCGAATATGTATGATTTTTTGAACCAAATCAACAGATTCATTATACGCTTCTCTTCTACTCCAGTCCAATAAATTGATTTCATCACCTGATTGATAAGAGTTTCCAACATTCTGTTTGGTTCTAAAAAATTCTTGGCCAGAGTGAATAAATGGAACTCCCTGTGCTAACAAGACCATTGCAGTAGCTAATAATTCTTGTTTTTTTACCGTATCTAAGTTATCGGTTATATGGTTGGCTTTATCATAGAATGTTTTGTTATCATGACATTCTACATAGTTTATACTCTGAGAAGTATACTTAAACATATATCGATTATTTGCACTACCAAGTAACATTTGCTTTACAACCTCGATATCGGTTGTATTGCCCATTGCATAACCAGGTAATTCTGAGTGGAATGTAGAACCTTTAATGGTTTCACGAAATTTATCATTGAAAAAGCCAATGGTATGTATGACTTTTTTGTTACTCATAT
>CAZSVN010000026.1:0-6387 GCA_964610285.1 uncultured Candidatus Izemoplasmatales bacterium | reverse complement strand
TCATATGAGCCATGCGATCCGTTAGATTGGAAGAATACATGTTCCAACCTTCGCCATATACAATGATATGTTCACTTTCGTCATGCAACTCTTGTCTTACTTCATTCATTGTTTCATAGTCTATTAAACCCATTAAATCAAAACGGAAGCCATCTATTTTATATTCACGCGTCCAATATAGGATATTATCAATAATCAGCTTACGTATCATTTTGCGATGACTCGCAACATCGTTATCACAGCCACTAATATTGGTTCCTATCCCTTGTCTATCCACATGAAAAGAATAACCTGGGACAAGAGTTTCAATTGGAAACTCCTTGGCTTCATAAACATGATTGAATACCACATCCATAACAACCGATATGCCATTTTTATGGAGTACATCCACCATTTCTTTTAACTCGTTTATTCTGGAATACGGATCATTAGGGTTAGTAGAATAAGATCCCTCAGGAACAAAGAATTGTTTGGGATTGTATCCCCAATTATACTCATTGATCACATTGTTTTCATCCACGCCTTCAAAATCGAAGATTGGCATCAATTGAACATGTGTAACCCCTAGTTCTTTCAAATAATCAATTCCTGCAGAATATCCATTTTTTGTTTGAATACCAGATTCTATTACTCCTAAAAATTTTCCTTTATGAGTAAATCCCATGGTTGGATCTATCGTAAAATCTCGAACGCTCATTTCATAAATTACAGCGTCCAAGATATTTCCGGAGAAATTGGAGTGGTGCTGCATCTTATAAAATTTATTTTTATCCACAACATAAGCATATTCCGCGTTGATATTGGATGCAATCGCATACGGGTCGCTTACAATTTTTTCGGTTCCATTCACATATACAAGATAGCGATATTTATAGCCCTCTAAGTCGCCTTCAACTACCGCTCTCCACACCCCGGAGTTTTTATAAGTTAAATTATACATGAGTTTCTTATTGTTGGGTGAAATGAGTTCAATTTTGACGTATTTCGCAACAGGAGACCAAATTTTGAATTTAGTATTCTCTTTGGTATAGGTAAATCCTAAGTCATTTTTTTTATATTGATAAATGTTATCAAATAATTCTGTGCGAACAATTTTACCCGTATAGAGTTCTGACGATTCTTTATTTTGGTTTTGAACAACATAAATTTTTCCCAAATCGATGTATGCATCAAAATGGCAAATTAGTTTTACTTCTGTTCCCAAATGGATTTTTTGTGAAATTGTCAGCTTAATCGTTTCGTCATTGCCTACTAAAAAATAGATATTTTTATCTTGATAATTTTTTTCGGGAATGATGATTGTCAATTCATCAAAATTATCCAAATAACAATAAAATAATCTATTGTTCTTTTCCATATTGTCTCCCTAATAATTCCATTGTGTATTTCTTGATTTCTTCATATTCATTTGGTAATTTGTTGGTGATGACTTGATAAGTGATATCATCAATAATATCACCAATTATTTCAGCGTTTTTTAAAGTAGTCAATTCTAAGATGTCTTGACCTTTAAATACCAAATCACAAGTCTTGTGTATCGGCAATGCTTGATAGATATCTTTTATAAGAGTTTCTTGATCGTTGTTTGCATTGAATATCCTAGAAACATTATTTGCCATCAATGGAATATCTTTTCCTATCCGGTAAATAATCATTTCATTGTAGACATCATTTTCCGTTACTAAGACAAGCTCCATAATTTTATTAATGATTGCTTTCTCTTTATTAGAAAATCGCCAATTACTAGGAATATCTACATTTGCCGATGCAAAGCATAAAGCGAAGAACTCTAAATAATTAATCACGTAACTCGCTTTAGAACTTAAAATCTCTAACCCTTGTTTTAATTCTGGAAAAGGGATATAGATTTTCGATTGATAAAGCAAACGAACCGCTTTTTTGTAATGTGGGTATTCAAAGATTTTTTTGATTTCCCCCAAAACTCTTTCGTTCGAAATCTCAGATAATAAATGGATATTATGTTCAATGCTTTTTTTGGTATGTTCTTCTACGTTAAATTCCAATTTTGATACAAATCGAAATGCTCTTAATATCCGTAGAGCATCCTCATGAAAACGGATATCGGGATCGCCAATTGCTTTAATAAGTTTTTTATTTAAATCGGCTTGGCCATCGAATAAATCGGTTATTTTTCCAGAACTATCCATTGCTAATGCATTAATGGTAAAATCTCTACGTTTTAAATCTTCGACTAAATCATTGGAAAAGACAACTCGCTCAGGGCGTCTATGATCGATATACTCAATATCCGCTCTAAATGTCGTCACTTCAAATTGATTACCTTCTACAAATACCGATATGGTTCCGTATCGAAGTCCAGTAGCCTTTGTTTTAGAAAAGATTTCTTGAATTTCTTTTGGTAAAGCATTTGTGGTGATATCGATATCATTCGCTTTAATTCCTAATAAATAATCTCTTACAAAACCGCCAACAAAAAATGCTTGATAATTTAAATCAAGTAATTTTTGAATTATTTTTCGACCATTTTCATAATAATTATTCATCTGAAATCACCTTAGATATTATAACATATTTATATGCTTATTTCTAACTTTAATAATGAAATTATCTAGGTTTAAAGAAATCGTATGATATAATATCTGTGGTGAGAATATGAATTCTATTAAAGAGAGAACTGTATTAGAAAATGAGATTCGAAAATCTAGATTTATAGCAATCGCTACGCCAGTACTCAATGAAGAGGATGTTGCGAATACGTTGCAACATATTCGCAAAGACTATCCTAGTGCGAATCATTATACCTATGCTTACATCTTAGGAGACTTGGGAATGATTCAAAAAGCATCCGATGATGGTGAACCTTCTAGAACTGCAGGGTTTCCAATATTGGACGTTTTGTTGAGGCAACATCTAACAAATATTTTAATGGTTGTCGTTCGCTACTTTGGAGGCATTAAACTGGGTGTTGGTGGATTAATTCGTGCTTATTCTTCTTCTGCATCTCAAGTATTAAAGCAAGTCATTCTTACAAAAAAAATAACTACTTATGACTGTATCGTCACATGTAGTTATGATCATATTGGTGATGTCGATAAATATTTAAGAGAAAACACAACTCTTGGCGAGGTGTTGTATGACAGTGAAATAACATTCCATTTTCAAGTACACTCCGATGCTTATAATGAGGTAAAAGAACAATTATTTCATAAGAATAATTATCAGGACACCCTTAAAATTCTTCAAGAATTTTCGGAATATGCTTAAAATAAACCATTCAGCAATTCAAACAAAGACATTACTGCGTCCACAAACAAGAATCCAAGAATAATCGCAATTACCATAAACAAAAAGCGGATTTGGTCCGATGAGTTCTTACGAAACATTTTTGAAAAATCAATTGCTTGCATCGCGCGAAATATAAATAACGTCGCTACAAAAAACAATATTATCCTAGAAATTGTAAATACTTCAGTTTCTAATAATGCTAAAATCATACGATCACTCCAATACTGAATCAGGTATGAATTCATCTTGATTCATATCTGTAAATACATCGATAACCAATTCATTTGGCAAACAAACAATTGGTCTTAAATGAGAATTTGTAGGTGATTGTAGTTCGCATAAATCCTTAGGACTTTCTTGGTAAACTACAGATATCTTTTGATCTTCCACCAATAATTTAATTCCTACAATACCGTTTAATCTTGCGTAATCATCCGTCAAATATAAGACTTCCATATCAGATGTTACTTTACCAGGCACATAAAAGATTCCTTCTGAAGCTCTATCCGTATATATATTGTCTTTATATGGTGTATCATATACAATATACTCTAATGTCTCTAAATCAACCATTAAGATTAATTCGTTTTCATATGTGATTTTTGCATATGCGTTCCCCGTGCTATTTTGATTTTCTAATATATTAAAACCAATTAATGATAGTAATCCAATCAGTAATATTACTGAAATCACTATAAAATCTTGCTTTTTAATAATACCACCTACTTAACTATATTATACAACAATACAACCATTAATGCATTATCTAATCGAGGAGTCATCATGAAAAAAATAATTTTGTTATCCACATCCATTCTATTGCTTCTATTGTTAATAGGGTGCAATAGTTCCAATAGTTCCAATCCAAATGAAGACTATTGTGTTACCGGTCAAAATAAAGGAGTGTATCTCTGCGAAAAAAGAGTGATTTCTTTTTTCGATACAAGTATCTCTTTAAAACTATATTATAATGAAAACAGTGAGTATGATGTGCTAGAGGTTTTTGAATATTTTGAAGACACCTTAAGCGTTTATCATCAATACTTTGATAAATACAACGAATATGATGGCATCAAAAATGTATATACAATCAATCATTCAACCGCACCAACAGAAGTCTCCGATGAATTGTTTGAAGCCATTCAATTTATACTAGATAACGATAACATTGTAACCAGTAATGACAAAGAACTCTTTAATATCGCATTGGGTCCTGTACTCAATATTTGGCACGATGCAAGAGAAGATGAGCTCTGTGATGATTCCATTGAAACCGGTATTCTCTATTGCCCTGTTCCTAGCGAATCAATTGATGACGTAGAATTTAACACGAGTTTAAATGATATTACACTCGATTTAACCGCTAAGACTATTTCCTTCACAGAAAATAATATGTCCATCGACTTTGGCGGATTTGCAAAGGGATATGTATCACAAATTATCGCCAATTATCTAGATAGTTTAGATATTGAATATCTACTCAATGCTGGCAATTCAAATATCATTGCTGGAGGAATTAATCCGAACAATGATGATGGTAAATATTATATTGCTTTGATACGTCCTTATACCGATGCACATGCTATTCAGGAATTCTATCAATTCATCGCTATCCCAGAAGGTTTAGCAGTTGTCAGTAGCGGTAACTATCAACGATTCTTTAAAGGGTTAGACGATTCCTTGGTGTATCATCACATCATTGATCCTACCACGAATTATCCAGGTGGATACTGTATGAGTATTTCAGTTCTTTATCCAGATAGTGCAATAGCGGATATATTATCAACTGCACTGTATTTACTTCCTGTAGAAGAAGCAAAGAATTTTGTCAACAATTATGACCAACTAGAAGCTGTCTGGTACAACTACGATGGTACTATTGAATACTCGGATGGTTTTTCACCATATATTTTCGAGCTAGAAGAATAAAAAAAACGCCTTAGCAGCGTTATTTCATAGATATAATTTTCTCGGAGAAATCCGAGATTATTTTTTTTGCTAAATATCCAGTCATAAGTCCCGTAGGGACAGATATGATAATCATATATGGTAAATAATATAACAGTGATGTCGTCTGAACAATAACGATAGCTCCAAGTATTTGACCAACCATATGAAACAATGAGGCCAATACGGATACAGTCATAATAGATAGTTTTGATTTTGACAATACTACAATAATCAGCAATGCAAACATTCCACCGCTTAAACTAATCCAAAACGATGGTGTAAACAAGCCACTGTATATCAATCCCACTAAAAATATTCGTAATACCGCAACGGTTAATCCTGCTTTTCTCCCCAAAGTATACACAACGACCATTGTAGCGATATTCGCCAATCCTAGCTTTATCCCAGGAAATGCAAAGAAAAAAACAGCAATCGATGATTCTACGATACTTAAGACGATACTAACCGAAACCATCAACGATAAGAATACTAATTTTCTCGTCGACAAAATCCTATCTCCTAACTCCCAAGTATAAATATATCATAACTAAAGGCCAAAACAATAATCCAATTGCCACAAACAAAAACCACAAATACCCTTCCAATAAAACAAAATTGATGTAAGCCGCCAATCCCGTTATAATCAAATATGCACAGGTAGAAAAAATCACTTGATTTCTTCGTTGTTTTACTGCATTTTTCTTCATTTCATATTCCGGGAAAGCATCTAACACATCTTTTTTGTCGCCAAATTCTTGGATGGATTTTTGGATAGCTTCTTCTCTTGTATTACCTTGTTCTACTAGTTCATCAACTTTTTCTTCTAAGCTAGTTGTCAATATTTCAATAAGTTCTAATTTATCTTCTTCATTGAAAAAATCCTTCAATAATCTAGATACAAATTTTTTAATATTATTCACGAAATATCATCTCCTAGTATTTTTATCATGATCGACTTTAAGTTCATCCATTCTTTGATTAACTCTTTGTAATACGCTTTACCAAATGGAGTAACTCGGTAATATCTTCTTGTTCTTCCATGGGATTTTTCGCCTTGATACGAAGATATCAATTCCCGTTTTTCAAGTCTTTGAACAACCGAATATAACGTTGCCTCTTTGATATTAAATAGTCTATTATTTCGTTCTTTAATTTCGTTTACAATTTCAT
>CAZSVN010000025.1:0-13571 GCA_964610285.1 uncultured Candidatus Izemoplasmatales bacterium | reverse complement strand
GTATTATCATATATCAAGAACAAATTATGGCGATTGCTAATAAATGTGCTGGATATTCTTTAGGAGAAGCAGATGTTTTAAGAAGAGCTGTTAGTAAGAAGAAAAAAGATATATTAGAAAATGAAAGAAGGAAATTTGTAGCGGGATCAACGAAAAATGGATACTCCGAATCAGTTGCTGAAGTGATATATGATTATATTGTTAAATTTGCAAATTATGGATTCAATAAAAGCCATGCTGTAGCATATGGGTTAGTAGCGTATTGGATGGCTTATTTAAAAGCAAATTACGGAGAGTATTTTATGTCCGTGTTACTGGATTCTCAAATTGGTTCGACAATAGGCACCAAACGGTATATTATGGAATGCCAAAAAATGGGAATTAAAGTTTTGCCTCCTAGAATTAATAAATCGGGAGTAAATTATTCTGCAGAAAATAAAGATCTTAGATTTCCGATCAAAGGAATCAAAGGAATCGGTCCTATCGCTGCTGAAAAAGTGGTGAACATTCAGCTAGAAAAGAAAGTGGACAGTCTTATAGATTTTGTTTCAAGAAAAGGTGATATCAATATCAATGTCATTGAGTCGATGATTTATGCTGGAGTATTTGACGAGTTCTCCATCAATAAACGAACAATGATTGAGAATTTATCTAAAATCATAAGCTTTGTAGATTTTGATTATAAAAAAGCCACTTTTAGTTTTATTGAATATGAAGAATTTGACTATCAATATCTTCATGATAAAGAAAAAGAATTGCTAGGTCTTAACTTCATATATCATATTCTTCATATGTATGAAGATAGAATTAGACAAGGCAATTACTTAAAAGTATCTGATATATTAGAAAACAATATTAAAAGTAATACCTTTGTAGGGGTTGTTTCTAGAATCAAACGAATCACTACTAAGAAACATGAAGAAATGGCATTTGTAGAAATAGAAGATCTTTATAATGGAATTGATTCCATATTATTTCCAAGAGAATTTGAAAAATATAGTTCTATTCTAACTTTGGGGGATGTATTCATTTTTTCAGGCGTTAAAGAAATGAGAAATAACAAAATTCAATTTATCATAGAGAATATTAAACAATTTAAGGAGTGAACAAAATGAAAATAGCAGTGTTAACATCGGGCGGAGATGCTCCAGGGATGAATGCATGTGTAAGGGCGGTTGTAAGAAGTGCTATACATTATGGATTTGAAGCATATGGGGTTTATAATGGATATAAGGGTTTGGTTGAAAATAAAATAGTGCAATTAGGAAGAAACGATGTCGGCCAAATATTAAATCGAGGCGGAACTATTTTAGGTTCGTCAAGGTTAGAATCTTTTAAGCAAAAAGAAGTAAGACAAATTGCAGTCGATAACCTAAAAAAATTGGACATCGATGCATTGGTTGTTATTGGTGGAGATGGAACCTATCGTGGAGGAATGGATTTAAATGATATGGGAATCAATGTCATCGCTATTCCGGGGACGATAGACAATGATATCTCATCCACGGAATATACCATCGGCTTCTTTACGGCTCTAGATACTGCAATTGATGCAATTGATAAACTAAGAGATACCTCTTTCTCACATCAACGATGTACAGTTGTAGAAGTGATGGGTAGAGATTGTGGAGATTTATCGATTTATTCAGGTATAGCTTGTGGGGCAGAGATTGTTATAACAAAAGAGACTGGTTATAGTAAAGAAGGAGTTTTAAAACAAGTTCAGCATGCTCAACAAATGGGAAAAAGACATTTAATTGTTGTGGTTGCGGAGAACATTACCAATGTATTTGATCTTGCAGAAGCGATTCAAAATTCATCTGGATACCAAGCTAGAGCATCTGTTTTAGGATATATTCAAAGAGGCGGCACTCCAAGCTCATTTGATAGGATTTTAGCGAGTAAGATGGGTGTTCACGCCGTAGAATTATTAAAAGCTGGGAAAAACGGATTAGCAGTGTTTACACAGAGTTTAGAAATTGGAGATTGTCCAATTAAAGAAGCTCTTTCTATTCGAGATGAAACTACAGATTTATATGATTATTTATCAAAATTGAATTAAATAAAAAGGCTTTGTTTTTATTAAAACAAGGCCTTTATTTTATGTATTTCTTTTTTTGTTGGAAAATATATTACCAGTAGATAATCATACATATATGGCATAATCATACTGTATTTATAGAGTTCATTAATGTTGTATTCTTTATGTGTATTATGGAACGAACGAATCAACTCATTTTTGTTAACAGAATTATTCCAGTATATTTTAGGTTTGATATTATTATATATTAAGTAATCTTTTCTTACCTCATAAATATCGTTTGATTCCCCTAAAAACAATTCTAATATTTGAAATACATCGGACAATTGATATCTGTGAAATGATTTATGTTCCGATAGAAATAGTTTCCCTAAATTGTAGAAAAATTCAAATGGAGAATCTACTTTTCTTGTAATAGCTTCTATACTATTATTCATAAAATTCTTGTTCCAATAGATTTCTAAAGATTCTTCCACTATATGAATGATATCCATATCCTGTTTGCTTAAATATTGATTGGATATAATTTCATAGGGCGCTAATTTCTGAACAACATAGCCATATTGTTTTTGTTCATAATATAGTTTTGTTCCTTTTAACATTTTTAGGAATCCTAGTTGTAACTCTCTAGCATATATGTTAAACACAGCGTCAAAAGTTTCCTTAAACCGTTCTATATTTTCATAAGGGAGTCCAGCAATTAAATCGAGATGTAAAATTACATTTCCTTTTCTTAAACTTCTGATATTCTGAAACAGCTTTTCGTTATTTTGAAAACGATTTACAGAATGATTGACTTGTTGATGAATAGACTGTATTCCTATTTCAAAACGAATTCTATTCTCTGGGCAATATTTGTTCAAATAATCTATTACAGAATTGCTGAGAATATCTCCATTGATTTCAAATTGAAATATTGCGTTCGAAAAATCATTTTCAATGATATATCGGAATAAATCCATTGCAATTTTTGGTTTTAGATTAAATGTTCTATCCAAAAATTTAAATGTTTTTGCACCTTTATGGTACAAAAACTCAATATTTTGTTTCACTGTATTTAAATTGAAGAAACGCACCTTTTCTTCAAGCGAAGCCAAACAATAGGAACAGTTGTATGGACACCCTCTGGATAATTCAATGTATTGTATCTTATTCGTAATATCTTCGTTATCAAAATGGTATGGATTTTTAAGTTGGTTTAAATCGTCAATTTCAACTCTTGTATTTCTATATATTATATTATCCTTATAATAACTGATATTCGGTATATCCTTTATACTTGTATTTTCGTGTAATGATTTCAATAACAAATTGAATGAAATTTCACCTTCGTTTGAGATGATATAATTTGCTAAATGCTCCTTTAAGAAGTAATCGTACTCATAACTTGATTCTGGCCCCCCCAATATTACGGTTATGTTTTGGTTTGTGTCCTTTATTTTTTTTAATAAATTTTGAATGATTTCAATATTCCATATATAAACACTGAATCCAATAATATCTGGTTGAAAGGACGTAATTTTTTCAAACATAAAATTAAGGCTATCCTTTATTGTGAATTCAATGTACTCCAAAGGAAAATCGCAATTAGCTTTTAAATATCTAATTGCTAGGTTGGTATGAATATATTTTGAATTGACACCGACTAGAATTGTTTTCATAGGTAACCTCACATATATATTTTAACAGATAATTAATCAGATTAATAATTAAATAATATATGGTATACTAAATATGGTGATAAAATGAGAAAATTTAATTTAGTTTCAGAATATTTGCCTAAAGGGGATCAACCCCAAGCAATAAAAGAACTAATCGAAAACTTAAATAATAATCACAAAGAACAAGTGCTTCTTGGCGCAACTGGTACCGGAAAAACCTTTACGATTGCGAATGTGATAAACGAAGTCAATAGACCTGTATTGGTATTGGCTCATAATAAGACGTTAGCGGGACAACTATATTCAGAATTAAAAATGTTATTTCCTGAAAATAGAGTGGAATACTTTATTTCTTACTATGATTATTATCAACCCGAAGCATATATAGCTGGAGCAGATATATATATTGAAAAGGATTCCAAAATAAATGATGAAATTGATGAAATGAGACATGCTGCAACTTCTAGTCTTTTTGAGAGAGAAGATGTTATTGTAGTTGCCTCTGTTTCGTGTATTTATGGGATTGGAGATCCTGAGACCTATAAAGAAGGAATGGTAACATTACGTAAAAATGAAATTTATACCAGGGATGAACTTCTAGATAAACTTGTAAATATATTATATATAAGGAATGACATTGATTTTGTAAGAGGCAGCTTTAGAGTTCGTGGTGATGTTGTTGAAATATTACCTCCATATAGCAAAACCAAAGGCGTGCGAGTAGAATTTGATTTCGATGAAATTAAACGAATTAGGGAATTCAATATTGTCTCAGGAGAAATATATCAGGATTTTGAAGTATTATCGTTGTTTCCTGCATCGCATTTCTTAACCAATAAAGATAAGATGGAAGAAGCATTAAAACGAATCAAGTCCGAATTAATTGAACGAATTCAATATTTTAAAGAAAACAACCTATTGTTAGAAGCGGAAAGAATTGAACAAAGAACCATGTATGATTTAGAGATGTTGAAAGAAATGGGCACATGTTCAGGCGTAGAAAACTATTCTAGACATTTAGCGTTAAGAGCAGAAGGGGAAACACCTTCTGTATTAATTGATTTTTTTCCAAAAGACTTTTTAATGATAATTGATGAGTCTCATGCAACATTGCCACAAGTGAGAGGAATGTTTAATGGAGATAAATCAAGAAAACAAACCTTAGTTGATTATGGATTTCGATTGCCTAGTGCTATCGATAATAGGCCACTTAATTTTAAAGAATTCAATCAAAAGATCAATCAAGTGATTTATGTTTCTGCTACACCTGGAGATTACGAGTTAAATAGAACAGATAAGGTTGTAGAACAAATCATTCGACCAACTGGGTTAATTGATCCGTTGATTGTGATTCGAGATTCTAAAAATCAAATTGATGATTTGTTGGTGGAAATTGATAAAACAATCGAAAGAAACGAACGCACATTAATTACAACCTTAACTATAAAGATGAGTGAAGACTTAACAGATTACTTAAAGACTTTGGGTTATAAGGTTGGATATCTTCATTCTAAAGTGAAATCCTTAGACCGATTAGATCTTATAAGAAAATTGAGATTAGGCGAGTTTGATGTTTTAGTTGGAATTAATTTATTAAGAGAAGGGTTGGATCTTCCAGAAGTTTCTTTGATAGCAATATTAGATGCTGATAAGGAAGGATTTTTAAGAAGTGAAAAATCTCTTATACAAACAGTGGGGCGAGCAGCAAGAAACGTAAATGGTAAAGTAATATTTTACGCTTCTAAAACAACAGACTCAATGCAAAAAGCTATTGATGAAACAAATAGAAGAAGACATATTCAAGAAGAATATAATATTAAACACAACATCACACCTACAACAATCCTAAAAGATATTCACGAAAGACTATCTATTAAAACAGATGCAGAAAAAGAAGTCAGTGACTTTAAAGAATTAACACAAAAAGAAATTATCAAGAATATAAATATGCTCGAAAAACAAATGTTAATCTATGCAAAAGAATTGGATTTTGAAAAAGCTGCGGAAATACGAGATATTATTTTTGAGTTAAAAGGGCATCTAAAATAATAAAATATTTATAAAAATCAATAAAATTAACTAATATATTGATAATATTGATATAAAAGCCATGAAAAATGGCTTTTTTTAATAAATTTATAAAAAAATTGAAAAAAACGCTTGACATTTAAAAAATGTTTGATATAATTAAGGTGTAAGTTAATAAAATTAATTTACGGAAGGGTTAAAATCTTGGAAATGCAACTTGATATTGTTATTACAAAAATATCATTTTGCTTTACAACTGATATTGTTGAGATATATTTGGGGAAGTATATCTTAACAGAATATTAAGAAACATAATTCTAATTCAGTTAAGGAAGGGGAGTCAAAATGGAATTTTTTAGAAAAATAAAATTGCAAAGAGGCAGTTCAACTAGCTATACAAAAGGATCAAATTCAAATATAAAGAATAGTTATTGGGAAAACTGCATTGATTCAAAAAAGATTTTTAAAGTTAACTAAGAAATAGGTTTAGATTTTTAAAATCACATATTTAATATTTCTTCTTATGGTATAATTCATAAATAAGGAGTGATAAATATGAAGCATATTTCTTTGCTGATTTCACTGATTTTGACAGGCTTAGTATTTTCAATGTCGTTTCTTTCTGGAAATGATTCAGCATCTCTTAGTTCTGGTGTTACGGATGTTGTTTATAGAATATTGAACAATCTAATACCTAATAATCAAATTGAAATTAATAACCTACATCTTTTCATTCGAAAGTCAGCGCACATTTCAGAATATATGATTTTAGGAGCATCGTGGTTTTTCACCATAAAATGTTGGAAAAAATCATTGGCTACTTTATTAGTCATAGGATTCGTAATATCTTCATTAGATGAAGCCATTCAAATCTTCGCTATTGAAAGAGGAGCAAGTATTATTGATGTAATAATCTTTGATTACTTGCCATATTGTATGATCAGTGTTTTATTAACAGTATTTCATAATAGAAAGAGAGAATTGAATATGTCAGCAACTACATTATTAAAATTGCAAGATAATAGCATTACTCCAGAAATTGCATATAAAGAATTATATAAAAATGAAAAAAAAGTTCGAATTCCTTTGTTTCGAAGAGCTCATTTCATCAAACTGAGAATAATTATACCAGAAGAAAAAGGCGTTAATAGATTCTTGGGAGTATTATTTTTCTTACCATTACCAATATTGTTTGTAAGAATCATTTTATCTTTTGTCAAAATAAATAAGTATATGGATGATAACGATCCGATTAGCAAAAAGGATATTATGAGATTAATTTCTTACAAAGGAACACAAGTAAATGTAAATACGCATTCAGGCGAAAAAATTATAATAAAGACTATATAGGAGGATATAATGGCTAAATTAAAATTTGATTCAGATTTAGGATTCTTAAAAAAAATCACAAAAGAAGCAACTAAAGGTACAGCAAAATACCCAGTAATATCAGAGTGTCCAGTTTGTCATCATGATCTTGTTGTAACAAGACTACAATGTACGAATTGTGAAACAGAATTAGCGGGTCAATTCACATTATCTAAATTCAATTATTTAGATACTGAAAAACTCTATTTCATTGAAATATTTGTAAAAAATAGAGGAAACATCAAAATGATTGAAAAAGAAATGGGATTTTCATATCCAACTATTAAAAAGATGTTAGACGAAGTGATAGAAGAACTAGGTTATTCCGCAAAAGATAACGCAGAAGTTGAAGTAAAAGAAGAATATAAAGGTCCGACAAGAAAAGAAATACTAGATAAAATCGACAACGGAGAAATTAGTGTTGAAGAAGCTACAAAATTATTAGGAAAGGTTAAATAGGAGGGTATCATGGGAAGAAACGAATTAAAAGAAGAGAGAATGAAAATTCTAGATTTACTGTCAAAAGGTATTATTAGCGCCGATGAAGCAGAAAAGTTATTGACTTCATTAAACAATGATACAGAAGAATCTGAAGTAATCATTCCAGCGAAAAAGAAAGATCAATTTAAAATGTTAAAAGTATTGGTTGATTCTGCTGATGGAGACGAAGTGCGAATCGAATTACCAATTGAATTTGCTAAACTATTGAAAAACAAAAAACTAACACATATCGATGAAGATGATTTTGATATTGACATAGATTTGTTAATACAAATGATAAATTCTGGAGTAGTTGGCGAAATAGTAAATGTAAAATCTGCAGATGGTGACATCGTCAGAATCATTGTAGAATAATAAATTTAGCAAAATAGAATTAATGAAAGCATAATATCTTTAGTAAATAAGTATAAAAAAGATGAACCTCACCTTATAAGGTGAGGTTTTTCTTTTGGTAAATTAATTATTTTAAATAGAATTATGGTATAATATACTGTACGTTATGCGCTTTTTCATAACAATTATGAAAGGATTACCTTATGAATGAAGAATCAAATAAAAACTATATAGTTAAAGCCGTCGATTTAACACATGATGCTTTAGGAGTTACCAAGTTAGAGGATGGTTACACGGTCTTTGTTGAGGATCTTCTTAAAGGTGAGACAGCTAGTATCGAGATAACTGATAGAAAGAAGAAATATGGCTTTGGTAAAGTAATTGAATTATTACAAAAAAGCCCTTATCGACTAGTACCAAAATGCAAACATTTCCATGAATGCGGTGGATGCAGGCTTATGCATATGGATTATGATGTGCAAGTTGCATTCAAAAAGTATCGATTAGAATTGATGATGAAAAAACTGGATCAAGATACTGGTCTAGTGGATGATATTATCTGTATGGTTAATCCATATTTTTACCGTAATAAGGTAGAAATCAAATTTGCTCAAGGCGAAAAGGGAATCAAAGCTGGTTTCTTTAAAGCAAAATCACATCATGTTGTAGATTTAGGTGAATGCTATACCATGGGTAAAAAATCATTTGAATTATTAACGCTAATTAAGAATGTTTGTAATGAATTGGGAATCAAAGCATATGATCCTATAACCGAAACGGGAGTCTTAAAATCGTGCATTATTCGAGAATCTACAAGGAATAAAGAAATCGTATTTTTATTAAATATTACGAAAGACTCTTTTGATCAAGAAGTAGAATTTGCTGATAGAATTTCGATAAAATATCCTTTGGTTAAAGGGATAGGTGTTACAAAAGCCGACGATGAATCTTCATTTTCGAATGATTCTATTCGCATGTTATTTGGAAAGAATTTTTTAACAGAAGATTTACTAGGAGTTAAATTTGAGATAGGATTTAGATCATTCTTCCAAGTCAATACAATTCAAACGGAAAGATTATACAAAAAAGCTATTGAATTGGCCAATTTAACTAGTAGAGATAAAGTAATAGATGCGTATTGTGGCATTGGATCAATCGCCTTATCACTTGCAAAAAAAGTACATAAAGTATTTGGTATTGAAGTGATTGAATCAGCGATAACGGATGCTAAGAGAAACGCAGATTTAAATGGGATTAAAAATGCATTTTTTGAAGTTGGAAATGCTGAAGTAGTTATTCAAAAATGGAAAAAATATAAATTTGAATGTATTTTTATAGACCCTCCAAGAAAGGGTTGTAGTAATTTGTTTATCAAAACAATTACAAATATGAAGATACCGAAAGTAGTATATATCTCTTGTAATCCAGCAACATTAGCTAGAGATTTGGAACATTTTCTTTCCAATGGATATAAGATTAGAGAAATCACACCTGTGGATATGTTCCCACAAACTTCACATGTTGAATCCGTAACATTATTAACGTTAGAGTAAAAAATATACATGATGAATTATTAAACATATGGAATAAAAATTAAAAAGTACCATGATTTTGGTGCTGTTTTGTTTAGATAAAATCAATTCGAATTTTTAAAAATTTATATTGAATTCCTTTGATTATTAACAGAAATAATTGAGAGGTGATACTTATGGCTGATATCAAACATTTTGACAAAGAAAATAATAGATATGAAAAAATCATTAACGCTACAAATGTCGGTACTTGGGAATGGGAAGTGCAAACTGGAAAAGCGGTGTTTAATGATGCCTGGGCAAATATGATAGGCTACTCACTAAAGGAATTAGAACCTTCCATTGATACCTGGTATAGATTCATCAACCCTGAAGATATTGAGTTATCAAAAACACTGTTAGAACGCGTGTTCTCAAAAGAATTACCATATTATGAAGTTGAACTTCGTATGAAACACAAAAATGGTAATTGGGTTTGGGTTTTAGATAAAGGCGAAGTAATTACTTGGGGGCCAAAAGGCGAACCTTTATTAATGGTGGGGAGCCATACGGATATTACTCAGATTAAACAAGCCGCAAAAAAAGTGAAAGAAAGCGAAGAACAACTGAAATTGGTTCTAGATTCTACAGCAAGTGGCATCTATGTAATTGACGGCAATGATATATGTACTTATGTTAATAAAAGTTCTTTAACATTACTTGGGTATGATAATGAAAAAGAAGTATTAGGAAAAAGCATCCATAAATTGGTACATCATTCTCACCGAGACGGTACGCCTCTTTTGTTGGAAGACTGCTTTTTGCTAAAGTCTTTTAATTCTGGAATTGTTGTTCAAAAAGATGATATTATTTGGCGAAAAGATGGAACGTGGTTTCCTGTTTCTTACTCATCGGCTCCACAAATACAAGATGGAAAAATTGTTGGTACCGTTGTTTCGTTTACCGATATTACCGATAGAAATAAATTAATCAACGATATACATTATGAGCGAAATATTGCTCAAATGTATTTGGATGTAGCGGGCGTTATGCTAATGGTGCTTGATAATAACGGCGACATTAGACGAATCAATCATAAAGGTTGTGAAATACTTAAAGTAGAAGAAAAAGATGTTTTAGGAAAAAATTGGTTTGATAATTTTATTCCTAAAAATATTGTTGCTAAAGTCAAAAAAGTATTTGCGGATGTTTTTGAAAAAAATGCTGAATTGGTAACTCATCATGAAAATGAAGTAATGACTGCGAGCGGAGAAAATAAAACAATAAGTTGGTATAATACTACACTTTATGATATCGATAACAATATTATTGGAATTTTATCTTCTGGAGAAGATATTACAGAAAGCAAAAAAGCACAGACAGCCCTAGGCGAAAGTAATCTTCGTTTTCAAACTTTGTTTGATAAAGCTCCGATTGGATATCAGTCTCTTGATATCAATGGATGTTTCCGCGAAGTAAATCAGACTTGGTTAGACATGCTAGGCTATACTAAAGAAGAAGTTATTGGGAAATGGTTTGGGGATTTTTTAAGCATTGAATACCAAAAGCCGTTTAGAGAACGGTTTGAATATTTTAAAAAGAAAGGGAAAATACATTCTGAATTTGAAATGCTTCATAAAAATGGAAGTAAATTATTTATCGAATTTGAAGGAATGATTGGTTACGATAAAAATAAGAATTTTGAACAGACATATTGTACTTTAAACGATATAACCGAACGACGAGAAGCCACAATGAAATTGAGGGATAGTGAGGAAAAATATCGCTTATTATATAGCTCGATGAGTCAAGGTTTGGCACTTCATGAAATCATTACGGATGAATTCGGAAAAGCAGTTGATTATATCTTTTTAGATATAAATGAGAGTTATGAAAAATTGTTAAATGTGAAACGTAGTGATGTGATTGGAAAACGTATTACTGAAGTTATGCCAAAGGTTGAACCGTATTGGATTGAAGCGTTTGGTAAAGTTGCGTTAACTGGTGAATCTATGCATTACGAAAACTACTTAGAAACAACGGGGAAATATTATTCCACTTACAGTTATTGTCCAAAGCCTAGACAATTTGCTGTTTTAGTGACAGACATATCGGAACGAGTAGATATGACTAATAAGTTGAAGGAAAGTGAATCCCGTTTAGATATATTCTTTCATCAATCTCTTACTGGATTCTTTATCATTATGATAGATGAACCAATTTATTGGAATGATGAAGTAGATAAAGAAGCTATATTGGATTATATTCTTAAGCATCAAAAATGTACTAGAGTGAATAAAGCAATGCTCGATCAGTACGATATGACTGAAGAAGAATTTTTAGATGCAATACCTAATAAAATGTATGTTTCTAATATCGAGAAGAGAAAAAACTCATGGAGACAACTATTAAATGAAGGTTTTTATCACACGATAACAGAAGAAAGAAAAAGTGATGGAACTCAAATGTTTATTGAAGGAGATTATACGTGTATGCGTGATTCTCTAGGAAGAATCATTGGATATTTTGGAAATCAACAAGATGTAACAGAAAAATTACAATTACAAAGTAATATGGAATACTTAAATAATCATGACTACTTAACGGATTTATATAATAGACGATATTATTTTGAGCAATTCGGTAAATTAAATAATCCTATTTATTATCCTTTAGGAATTATGATGCTTGACGTGAATGGATTAAAAATTATCAATGATGCATTTGGCCATGCTATAGGAGATATTGCTTTAAAAACAATTGGAAATGTTTTAAAGAATCTGTTTGGAGAAAATGATGTGGTCGCTAGAATTGGTGGCGATGAATTTGCAGTATTATTGCCAAATACATCTTTTGAAAAGCTACAAGAACTGAAAGATCAAACTACAACTTATATTCGAACCAAAAGCGTTGAGAACATTGAGTTGTCACTTGCGATTGGTTATGAGTTAATAAATAATGACTCTGAAGATATTGATGAAACAATCAAATCCGCAGAAAATCGTATGTATCGACATAAATCCATTGAAGGATCAAGTGTTCGAAATCGAGCGATTAATGCTATTTTACAAACTTTGACCGATAAATACGAAACCGAAAGAAAACATTCTGGTAAAGTAAGTAAGTTGTGTAAGTTGATCGGTAAAGAAATGAGATTAAGAGCAGATGAAATCAAAGAATTAGAACAAGCCGGTTTATTTCATGACATTGGAAAAATTTCAATTCCCGATGGTATTTTAAATAAGGCAGGAAAATTAACCAATGAGGAATACGAAATTATTAAAGGACACCCTGAAGTAGGGTATCAAATCTTGAGAGCTGCAGATGAGTATTCTGATTTGGCTATACATGCTCTGCATCATCACGAACGATGGGATGGGAAGGGGTATCCTTCTGGTTTAAAAGGGGAAGATATTCCATTATTTTCTAGAATTATTGGTATCGCAGATGCTTATGAAGCAATGACGGCAGATAGGCCATATAGAAAGAAGATGAGTGACGAATATGCTATGTCAGAAATAGTGAAGTATTCGGGAACTCAATTCGATCCGAAAATTGCAAAACTATTTGTTAACAAAGTACTTAAATCAAAAATCACGAAATAATTTAAATAATGCCACTTGAAGAGAAAAACATACTCAAGTGGCATTTTAAAAATAATTACTCAATATTTGAATCCTATTTTTGATTCAAGTATATTTTAATTTTTTAAAGGGTTATGATTTATAAAAAACAGGAGGCTATCATGAAAGCAGCAATATATGGCGCAGGAGCTATGGGTACTATTTTAGGGGCGTACATAGCAAGAGCGGGATATGATATAGATTTAATCACAAGAAATAAAGATCATGTTAAAGGATTATTGGAACACGGAGCAAAGATTATAGGTAAGACAGAATTTGTTCAATCAGTCCATGCAATATTACCAAAAGATATGAACCAAAAATATGATTTGATTCTGTTAATGACTAAGCAACTAGAGAATAAGAAAGTTGTACAGTCTTTGTTGCCATTTTTAACAAAAGAAGGACAAATCTGTACGATGCAAAACGGGCTACCAGAAGTTTCTGTCTCTGAAGTGATAGGTAAGGATAGAACCTTTGGTTGTGCAATGAGTTGGGGCGCAAC
>CAZSVN010000024.1:8304-14335 GCA_964610285.1 uncultured Candidatus Izemoplasmatales bacterium | reverse complement strand
AAGTTCTTCATCTGAAGAATAAAAATTACCGTAATATAATAAGGAGCTAAGATTTTAGCTCCTTTTTTTTAATAAAAAAGATAAACACAAAAGTTTGGCGGTTAAATAGCATATATGGTATAATAATGATAATAAATAAGAGGTTATATTATGATTGAATCACGGACAAACTCAAAAATTAAATATGCATCTAAACTAAAATTAAAGAAATATAGAACGGAATATAATCAGTTTTTAGTTGAGGGAAGACACTTGGTGGAAGAAGCGATAAAATCAGGTTTAATCCAAACTCTATTTACAACCGGTGTAGAGACTTATGAAGGATTGGAGATTATCCAAGTGTCAGAAGATGTTATGCTCAAGTTGTCGGAATTACACAATTCTGAAAGCGTCATTGCAATTTGTAATAAACCTGATTTTGTGCACTTATCTAAAAAAGTATTAATATTAGATGGGTTTCAAGATCCAGGTAATATGGGAACCCTAATAAGAACTGCTGCAGCTTTTGGATTCCATACAATAATCTCTGAAAACTCTGTAGATTACTATAATGATAAAGTTATAAGAAGTTCTCAAGGTGCTATATTTTACGTGGATTTGTTAGAAGCAGATATACTAGAGTTTCTATCAAAACACTCTGAATATCATATATATGGAACCGACGTATTAGAAGGAATGAACACAAAAGAAATAAACTTTGATTTTGATTACCTAGCTATTATTTTAGGCAATGAAGGAAACGGAGTTAGAGAAGAAGTCAAACAACTCGTTCATACGAATATAAACATTCCAATGATAGCCACCGAATCGCTTAATGTAGGAATTGCTGGCGGAATCATAATGTATGAAGTTTTTAAAGGAGAGAAGTAATGGATTATATATACGAAGAAAACAGAATTTATGCGAAAACAGAAAATGATTTATTACTAGCTGAAGTAACGTTTCCAAGCAGAGACGATACAAGGGTTAATGTAGACCATGTTTATGTAGATGAAAGCTTACGCGGGCAAGGTGCTGCGTCTGAACTAATGTTATTAGCTTATAACTATATAAAGAGCAAAAATCTAAAGATTATTGCGAAGTGCCCATACGCGATTGCCTGGTTTAAAAGACATATGGAGTATCAAGATATCGTAATCAATGTAAAAACTAAGAATAAAGAATAGTTTTTTCTTGAGTAACTTGATACCCTATGTTATAATAGTTTATGCATAAGGTATTTAGCGAGAGGGTCATCCCCTCTCTTTTTAATGCAAAGGAGTTAGACTATGGATTTAAGTCATTTAACAGAACAATTAAAACCATTCATTGAAAACCTTGGATATCAATTATATGATGTCCACTACAAGAAGAAAAAGAAGAATAGCATTTTAACAATATTTATCGACCATGATGATGGAATCACAATCGATAATGTTGTGGAAGTAACAAAAGCGGTGAATCCTTTCATAGACAAAATTGATCCGATTGTAGAAGAATATTTCTTAGAAGTATCTTCAGCCGGTGCGGAAAAAGAATTGCGGTCAGTGACCTCCATTCAAAAATCAATTGGAAAATTCATTCATATTGAAACGGACGAACAAAAAATCCAAGGAACCTTACTTGATTTTGATGAAATAGAACTGTCATTACAAGTGAATAATAAAATAATAAAAATAAATTATGAAGATGTTAATCTAATTCGATTAGCTATCAAATTTTAGGAGACCAACATGATTAGTAAAGATTTTTTCAAAGCATTAGAAGTATTAGCTGACGAAAGACAAATTGAAAAAGAAAAAGTATTAGAAATATTTGGTAGAGGTTTAATCAATGCATACAAGAAAGCGTATGATGGTAAAACAAATGCTGAAGTAGTATTCAATGAAGAAAAAGCAGAGATTCTTTTGGTTGCTAGATCATTGGTTGTGGATGAAGTCAGTCCAGATGCTGAAGAAGGAACGCAAATTTCACTAGAAGAAGCAAAAGAATTCAAAAAAACTGCCCGAGTTGGAGATATCATTGAACAAAAGATTACTCCAAAAAACTTTGGTAGATTGGCTGCTTCTAGTGCCAAACAAATTCTTACACAAGGATTGAAACAATTAGAAAGAGAACGCAACTTCGAATTATTTACGGAAAAAACCGGGGAAATGATTATCGCTGAAGTTGTAAGGGTGAACGATGATTTTGTTACCTTAAATCTTGGGCATGATACAGAAACATCCATTCCTTCCAAAGATTTATTACCTGAAGATGTATTTTTAGGCAATCAAATTAGAGTCTATATTACAAAAGTGGAAGAAACTACAAAAGGTCCAAAAGTGTATGTTTCTCGTACAGACAGAAATCTTGTTAAAAGACTCATGGAAAATGCGATTCCAGAATTACAAACTGGTGTTATCGAAATCAAAGGAATTGCCAGAGATGCTGGAGATAGATGTAAAGTATGCGTATCTAGCAACAATTCTGAAGTGGATCCAGTTGGAGCTTGTCTTGGGAAAAATGGTTCTAGAATTCGTGATGTAATTGATAACTTAAACGGTGAAAAAATAGATATCTACAAATATAGTGATGATCCAAAAGAATTGGTATCCAATTCTTTACAACCAGCAAGAACGATTATGGTTAAAATTGATGCTATGGAAAAATCTGCGTTGGTAGTTGTTCCTGATGATCAATTGTCACTTGCAATTGGTAAAAAAGGACAAAACGCTAGACTTGCAGTACAATCTTGTGGTTGGAAAATTGATATCAAATCAGAAGCGGATGCAAAAATTCAAGGAATTGAAATAGATGGTTAGTATGAAGACCAAAAAGATTCCATTGAGAAAATGTGTTGTATCCAATGAACGATTTGAGAAAAAATCATTATTTAGAGTTGTAAAAACTCCTGAAGGAACTGTTATCTTTGATAAAACCGGTAAAGCAAACGGTAGAGGAGCATACGTTTCAAAATCGAAAGCGATTATAGAAAAAGCTAAAAAAACAAAAATATTGAATCGTCATCTAGAAATAGAAGTTCCAGATTCTATATTTGAAGAGTTATTGGAAAATTTAAACAATGAATAAAGCTAATGTCATGCAAGGCTTAGGCTTATGCAAAAAAGCCAATAAATTAGTTTCAGGTGAAGAATTGGTATTATCCAAGATCAAAACCAAAAAAGCATCACTCGTTTTTCTTGCAAGTGATGCAGGGGTAAACACTACGAAACGAATTACAGATAAATCATTATTTTATGGGATAATGGTCGTAAATGAGTTTAATACATTAGAATTAAATACAGCAATAGGAACAGAAAACAGAAAAGTACTTGCAATTACAAACAAAAGCTTTTCAAAAATGATAATGGAGCAGTTAGATAAATAGAAAGAGGTGGTTAGATGGCAAAATATATAGCGAATACCAAAAACAAAAAAAAGCCAAATCAAAGCAATAAAATCACGAACAAACCAAGTCAATTCAAAAAAACAGTGAGACCTAAGAAACCGGAACCAATTAATAAACTGGTTATTTTTAAGAAAGGCATGACGGTAGCAGATTTCGCAACAGAAATCAGAAAACCAGTCGCTGAAATCATAAAAAAACTAATGTTTATGAGAGTTATGGCTTCTCAAACTCAAGAAATTGGTCGTGAAAACGCTGAGTTATTAACGATGGAATATGGAGTTGAATTGAAAGATGAAGTCATTACTGATTTATCTAGATTTGAAGAAATCATAACGGAAGACGATCCAAAAGATTTGGTTGAAAGACCAGCTGTTGTTACAATTATGGGTCACGTTGATCATGGTAAAACAACCTTATTGGATAATATTAGAAATACCAGAGTAGTAGCTAGTGAAGCTGGGGGAATAACTCAACACATTGGAGCATATCAAGTAAAAAGAAATGGCAAAGCGATTACCTTTATTGATACACCTGGGCATGCTGCTTTTACAGAAATGAGAGCAAGAGGCGCTAGGATTACAGATATCGTTGTATTAGTTGTTGCAGCTGATGATGGAGTTATGCCTCAAACAAGAGAAGCTATCGATCATGCAAGAGCATCAAAATGTTCTATTATCGTTGCTGTTAATAAAATTGATAAAACTGGAGCAAATCCAGATAGAGTGAAACAAGAACTAGCAGATTTAGATCTTTTACCAGATGACTGGGGTGGAGAAACACCTTTCTGCAATATATCAGCATTAGATGGTACAGGAGTACCTGCTTTACTAGACACCATTCAATTGGTTGCGGAAATGCTTGAATTAAAAGCAAATTCAAAACGAAAAGCCGATGGTACTGTAATTGAAGCGAAACTTGATAAGGGTCGCGGTCCTGTTGCTACTATTTTAGTGAATAATGGTACATTAAGAGAATCAGATTTGTTTGTTGTAGGATCTACTTACGGTAAAGTAAGAAGAATGTCTGACGACTTAGGAAATCAAATCACCGAAGCTGCACCTGGATCTGCTGTAGAAATCATTGGGTTAAGTGATATTCCTTTAGCAGGAGATTCATTTAGAGTATTTGATGATGAAAAAATCGTAAGAGATTTAGCGGAACAAAGAAAAATTCGTGAATTTGATGAAAAACATCAAGATAAAGTACCATTAACATTAGAAGAGTTCTTTAAAAAACAAGAAGGTAATATGAAAGAATTGCGTTTAATCATCAAAGCGGATGTTCAAGGTTCTATTGAAGCGTTCAAAGGTTCCATTGGTAAAATTGATGTAGAAGGTGCAACAATCGATATTGTAAGAACGGGTGTTGGAGCAATTACAGATACTGACGTATTACTTGCGGAAGCTTCACAAGCAATTATTATCGGTTTTGGAGTTGGTTCACCAGCTTCTGTAAGAGACCTAGCAAGCGAAAAAGGTATTGAGATACGTACATACAGAGTTATTTATGAAGCATTGGATGATATCGAAGCTGCCATGAAAGGTATGTTAGATCCAGTATTTGAACAAAAAATCATTGGAGAAGTTGAAGTAAGAGAAACATACAGTGTAAGCAAAGTTGGTACCATTGCAGGATGCATGGTTACAAATGGAGTAATCCAAAGAAACTCTATGGTAAAACTTGTTCGAAGTGGAATTGTCGTGTTTGAAGGAAAAATATCTACGTTAAAACGATTCAAAGATGATGTAAAAGAAGTTAGACAAGGATTTGAATGTGGGATCACATTAGAAAATTATAACGATATTAAAATAGGAGATATAATCGAAATATCAACTATGAAAGAGGTGTAAAAATGCCAAATCTAAGACACTTGGAATCAACAGTACAAAAAGTAGTTACGGATATTATCAGAAACGATGTAAAAGATGGTTTAGGTTTTCTCACTGTTACAGGAGTTAAAATAACCAACGAATTGTCTTATATGTATGTTTTCTATTCTGTGCTTGGCTCAGAAGATGATGTGCAAAATACACAAGAAGCATTAAAGAGAGCAAATGGGTTTATCAAAAACCAAATTGCTCAAAAGGTAAAAATGAGAAAAGTACCAGAATTGATTTTCAAGCTGGATGAAACGTATGAAAAAGGTAAGAGAATCGATGACTTAATTCGATCAATAAAGTAAAAACTTCTATTTTAGAAGTTTTTTCTTTTTCATTGCATGAATGAAGTGCTTTTGATATAATTTGTATAGTATGAATGAAACGATAAGAACGAAACTTAAGAACTTACCCGATAAACCAGGAACATATCAAATGCTGGACAAATTCGGTAAAATTATATATGTAGGAAAAGCGAAGAACTTGAAGAATCGAGTGAGTTCTTATTTTGTTGGTGTTCATGATACAAAGACGACAAGACTTGTCCAAAACATTGAAGATATTACCTATATCATTACCAATTCAGAAAAAGAAGCATTCTTATTAGAAATCAATCAAATTAAGAAACATCTTCCTAAATACAATATTCAACTAATAGGAGACACTTCATATCCTTATATTGAGATTACAGATGAACGCTATCCAAAATTGAAAATTTCTAGAAACATTAAAAAAAATAAGAAAAACTGTTTCGGTCCATTTCCAGATGTTTCATCTGCCAATC
>CAZSVN010000024.1:0-8259 GCA_964610285.1 uncultured Candidatus Izemoplasmatales bacterium | reverse complement strand
GACCTTAAAAGTATTGAATGTCATTTTCCCTTTTCGAAAATGTCCAAGGCTTCCTAGAAAAACTTGCTTATATTACTCAATAGGACAATGTTTGGGGCCATGTGAATATCCAGTAGAGCAATATGTATACAAGCAAATGAGAAAACAAGTCCGAAGTTTTCTATCGGGAAATATTAAAGAATATATTGACGAATATCGTATGAAAATGGAAGCTCATTCCACTCGCCTTGAATTTGAAAAAGCAAACGAGTATAAGAACTTAATCGATGCTATTACAAGAACCACAGAACGACAACAAGCTGTGTTTAATGATAATTTAGATCGGGATATCATCTATTTTATAACGTATGATAACTATATATCTGTGAATATACTGTTTATGAGACAAGGTAGATTATTATTTTCTAAATCAAAAATAATATCATATTATATGGAACCATTGGAAGTGTTGCTAAACTATTTAGTTGATTATTACGAAAAAAATATTTTGCCCGATGAAATATTACTGCCTTATGGTTATGATTATGAAGTGTTTAAGTCGATTTTAGGTGATATTATTACAACACCGCAACGAGGACGCAAATTAAAATTAATTGAAATGGCAAAACTGAATGCCCAAGAACATCTTCAAAACAATTTAAGTAGTTATTTAAACAAAGAACATAAAACAATCCACGCACTAAGTGAACTTGAAAACCTATTAGACTTAACATCATTAAAAAGAATCGACATATTTGATAATTCCAATACAGCTGGGCATGATAATGTTTCTGCGATGGTGGTCTTTAATAATGGTTTGCCGGATAAGAAACAATACCGAAAATACAAAATTAAAACGGTTGAAAATGCAGACGATTATCATATGATGCAAGAAGTAATTTATCGAAGATACCAGAATATGTTATTGGAGAATTTAGAGAACCCCGATTTAATCATAGTAGATGGTGGAATTCATCAACTTCGAGCAACCAAAGAAATTTTAGAATCACTTCACATTGATATTCCAGTGATTGGATTAAAGAAAAATGAGTTTCATAAGACAAATTCTATACTAAAATGGGATGAGACAGAAATTTCATTGGATAAACGCAGCAATGTATATTCTCTATTATATACAATGCAAGAAGAAGTTCACCGGTTTGCAATTGGCTTTCATCGGAATGTAACAGGTAAATCTATATATGCTTCTATATTAGATACCATTCCTAAAGTTGGGAAAGCAACAAAAGAGAAATTATTAAAGAAATATAAGAATTTAGAAAACATAAAAATGGCTTCTAAAGAAGAATTAAGAGCGTTGCGTATATCAAACGAAGCGATTGATAATATTTTTCTAGCGCTGAAAGATGTTCCGAATAAATAAAATTATGTTATAATACAAATGGTGATTAAATGGAAAACAGAGTATACGGGGTATTGCACGGAGTATTAGAAGACAAAAGAATAATAGCGATTAAAACCAATAAAAAAGTAGATTTCTATTACATGAGTAAGGGAATGTTTAAAAACTTCATGATGTATTTTACATACGGAATGTATGTATTCATTACCGTGTTACCAAAAGAAAGAATTTACAGAGGGTATTTGGTTAAGAATGTGCTAAGTATTGAAAAGGTTTTATCTCCGAATAAAAACAGACCAATTATATATTACGATATATCAATTATAAAAACAGGCATTAAGAACATTGTAAATCGAACCAGTAATAAATTGTTTATTGACTTTGAAATGAGCATGCCACCTTATAGCAACTATCAAAATTTTGTATCTGAAATTATTCAAGTTGGATATAGTTTAGTTGACTCAGAAGGCAATATAATTGAAGATTATTCTAACTATGTAAAACCGAAGTTATTTCCTAGAATTTCTTTAAGAACGATTAAGTTTTTACATTTAGAACAAGAAGAAATAGATCAAGGTATGGACTATCAAGAGTTTTATAAAAAAATGAGAGACTTGCAGAACAAATATAGCCCTACTGTATATGTATGGGGTAAAAACGACCAACTAGAACTCAATAAACTAAATAAACTACATAAATTATCGAATTTCACAAAAAATATGCAGTTTATAGATTTACTTAATCTGCATAAAACCTATTTTGGGTTAAAAAATGATATTGGATTATTTAATGCTTATAACATGTATTCTGATATTGATTTAACGAATCAAAAACACGATGCTTATGAAGATGCAGTTGTTACTCGAAAAGTGTTTGAATATTTCAAATTAGTATGTAATAGCAAAAAAATTATTAATATAGAAAAAAAATAAGATGGAAAATTTTTAATTTTCCATCATTTTTTTATAGTACCATAATGACTGGCATGATCATTGGATTTCGTTTGGTATTTTTAGTAACGTAATGTTTGAGTTGTTTCGTTATATCGAGTTTCATCCCACTAATATTTAGCTTTTTATCTGGATCCAAATACTTATTCGCAGATTCCAGGACAAGTTCTTGCATATCTCGGATCATTTGTTGATGATCTTTCACGTAAATAAAGCCCTTGCTTATAATATTTGGAGAACAGACAACTTCTTTGTGTACTTGATCAATTGTAATGATAACTGATAATAATCCATCATCGGATAAGTCCCTGCGATCTTTAATGACTAAAGAACCAACTTCTCCAACGGATTCACTATCGACATATACATCCGACGTTTTCACAGCACCTTTGATATATGCAGATTTTTCATTAATTGCCAAAACCTCTCCATTTTCCATTATAAAGATATTTTCTGGTATCACTCCGGTATCTTCCGCTAAATTAGCATGGATTTTTAACATCCTATATTCTCCATGAATTGGCATAAAATATTTAGGTTTCATAAGCTTTAGCATAAGTTTTAACTCGTTTTGACCTCCATGACCAGAAGCATGCACATCAGCAAAAGGAGATTGCGTAATTACTTTTGCGCCTCGTTTGTACAGCATATTTATGGATCTGTTCACAGATTCCAGATTACCAGGAATTGGTGAGGAGGATAGAATCACGGTATCCCCAACTTTAAGAACGATTTGTTTGTGAATTCCAGCAGCAATTCTTGTTAAAGCGGCTAAAGGTTCTCCTTGAGAGCCAGTACATAATATGGTTAATTTTTCTGTATTCATTTGCGAACTATTTCTTGTGTATGCAAAGGTTCCTTTTGGAGCTTTAATATAACCTAATTTGGAACCAACCTCAATATTTCTAGTCATACTTCTTCCAAATACAGCAACTTTTCTACCTGTCTCTACAGAAGCTTCAATAATTTGTTGAATTCGATGAATATTGGAAGCGAATGTAGAAATTATAATTCGACCTTCAATATTTGCGAACATATCTTTTATAGTTTCAGACACAACTTTTTCAGATGTTGTGAAATCTTCCAATTCAGAATTGGTAGAATCCGATAATAAACATAAAACGCCTTTCTCACCAATTTCAGCCATACGATGATAATTAGAGTCGCTACCCGTTGGTGAAAAGTCAAACTTAAAATCTCCGGTATGAACGATACTTCCAATTGGAGTTTCTAATCGAATACCAAAGGAATCTGGAATCGAATGATTGGTTCTAAAAAACGTAATCTTAAAATTTTTAAATACAATCTCATCATCTTCATGGTATTCCTGTAAGTTGACAGGAACACTACCTTTTTCATCTAGTTTATTCGTTATTAAACCATGAGTAAGTCCAGAAGCATATATAACCGGTATATGTACTTGCTTGATAAGGAAAGGTATTCCCCCAATGTGGTCTTCATGACCATGGCTTATGACCAAAGCCTTAATTTTTTCTTTGTTTTCTATAAGATAAGTATAATCAGGTAAAACATAATCAATTCCCATAAGATATTCATCCGGAAATTTTAATCCCGAATCGACAATGATTATTTCATCTTGGTACTGAACACAATACATGTTCTTACCAACTTCCCCTAATCCGCCCAAAGCAAAAAGAAAAACCTCTTTAGCTGATAAATCTATATTCTCCATTTTTGACCCTTTCAAAAATAAAATTTTTTCTGTTATTAACATTATATCTTAATTTATAGTGATATGCAATTAATTGCAATGAATAAAGAAAAATCTTACAAAAACTTTATTAGATGAAATAAAAATGTTATAATTGAATCCAAAGGAGGGATAACCATGATAGCGAAAATACTTGTAGATATAAAAGCAAAAAATGTGGATAAAACGTATGACTATATAATCCCTCAAAAATACGAAAATATTTTAGAAATAGGGGCCAGAGTCATTGTCCCTTTTGGCAAAAGAAAGATTATGGGATTTTGCTTGGAAATTGCCGAAGTTAGCGAATATCAAAAAACTTTAAAACCATTAGAAACCATCTTAGATATCGAATCATATTTAACAGAAGAATTGATTAATTTAGCGAAAGATTTACGAAAAGAAACCAGCACTTTATTGATTAGTATTTTGGAAACTATGTTACCAACTGCGCTGAAGGTTTTGTATAGACCAAAACTAAAATTGGTTCAAAGAGAGAATCTTTCAAAATCATTAATTTCTTTCTTTGATTTTTCCGATGAAATATTGTTAGATAGCATTCCATCAGAATTGTATTCTATTGTTCAGTCAGAGATTAAGAGTCTGCATATAAAACAAATTTATGATATCAAATCAAGAAATAGATCATTAACGCAAAAAAAAGTTATTCGTACAGAAAAACCAGTAGAAAAAATTACACTCAAACAACAATCCGTAATCGACTATTTAGATTCTAAAAAGACGAAAACCGAACATGTTGCAAATGTTTTATCACATTTGAATATTACAATTTCTGTATTAAATACACTTGAGAAAAAAGGTTATATCAATACAGTTTATAAAGAATATTACCGTAAGATTGATACTATTTATACAACAGAAAATAAATCCATCACCTTAAATGAAGAACAAGAAATTGCATTCCAACAGATTATGGAAGGTATGAACGCCTATAATACATTTTTATTGCATGGAGTAACTGGCTCTGGCAAAACGGAAATATACTTAAAAGCAATGGAACAAGTAATTAACGAAAAGAAGTCTGTTATATTTTTAGTCCCTGAAATTTCCTTAACATCCATGATGATTTCAAGATTCAAAGCAATATTCGAAAAGAATGTTGCGGTATTGCATTCTGGACTTTCCATATTGGAAAAATACGACGAATGGAGAAGAATTATCAAAGGGGAAGCTCACATAATTATTGGCGCAAGAAGTGCATGTTTCGCACCGGTTGACAATCTTGGGTTGGTTATAGTGGATGAATCTCATGAATCCACTTATAAACAAGATAATAATCCTAGTTATTATGCAGTTGATATATTACAACGAAGAGCTCAATTTCACCATGCTGTAGTCGGATTGGGATCTGCAACACCAAACATTGATCAGTATGCAAGACAAGCTAGAGGTTATCACCAACTATTGACCTTGAAGAATAGAGCATTAAATTCTAAAATGCCAGAGATTCAAGTTGTTGATATGAAAGAAGAATTTATAAGTGGCAATGCATCGAGTTTTTCAATGAAACTTCAAAAAGAAATAGCATCTAGATTGGAAAAATCGGAACAAGTAATCTTGCTGATTAATCGAAGAGGGCATTCTAACTTCATCATTTGTAGAAATTGTGGCTATGTATATACATGCCCTAATTGCGATATATCGTTAACTTATCACGAACACTCACATTCTTTAAAATGTCATTATTGTGGACATGATGAAGCCACCCCAAAAAAATGTAACAAATGTGGTTCAGAGGATTTACGTTACATGGGTAGTGGAACTCAAAAAATTGAAGGGGAACTTGCTTTACTATTTCCAAATGCGAACATAGTAAGAATGGATAATGATACGACTAGAAAGAAACATGCTCACGAAAAGTTATTGCATGAATTTGAGAAAAATGGAGATATTTTATTAGGAACTCAAATGATTGCTAAAGGATTGGATTTTCCTAGAGTAACATTAGTAGGAATTTTACAAGCTGATAATAATCTTTATGTTCCTGATTTTAGAGCTCCAGAGAAAACATTTCAATTAATTATGCAAGTGTCAGGTAGAGCGGGAAGAAGAGATACCCTAGGAAAAGTGATCATTCAAGCTTTTAATCCAGAGCACTATGCAATTAAGTATGCTTGTGAGAATGACTATCTCGGGTTTTACAATCATGAAATGAAGATTAGAAGACTGGCGAAATATTCTCCATACTACTATTTGATTGAATTAAAAGTGTTAGGAAACAGTATGAGAGATGTGTTCTACAATGGAATTGAAGTCGTAAAATATATGAAAAGGAACTTGGATAATAACGCAATCGTATTAGGTCCAGCAGTTCCAGTAATAAAACGTGTAAACAATAAATACCACTGTGAAATAATGATAAAATATAGAGAACTTGGAAATCTAAATGATGTGCTTGAAGAAGTAATGAAGACATACCAAATCAATGATAATTTCATATCAATTGATCGGTATAGTAATGTAGGGTAGGTGATGAAGATGAGAGTATGTTTTATGGGTAGTATGGACTTTGCTGTTCCCATTTTGGAAGGGCTAAATGAAATATATGATGTTGCTCTAGTAGTAACTCAACCAGATAAGCCCGTGGGTAGAAAGCAAGTATTAACACCAACAAAAGTGAAACAAAAGGCTTTAGACCTAAATTTAAAATTGTTTCAACCAATCAATATAAGATTGGATTATGATGCAATTACCTCTTTAGATTTAGATTTTATTATAGTTGCTGCATATGGTCAGATGATACCCGATGTTGTTCTTGAACACGCGAGGTATCAAGCAATCAACGTACATGCTTCTTTGTTACCAAAATATCGAGGCGGATCACCGATGCATAGGGCAATACAATACGGTGATAAAGAAACCGGAGTTACTGTAATGTTTATGGCTAAAAAAATGGATTCGGGAGATATTTTATCACAAAGAAACGTTGACATTGCAAAGGATGATAATGTAGCTTTATTAGAAAGTAAACTAAGTGTTGTTGGAAGAGACTTATTACTTGAAACACTAAGGAATATTGATCATATTATTCCTAAAAAGCAAGATATTTCTAAAATAACATATGCTTACAATATTCGACCTATAGAAGAAAAAATTTCTTTTAACATGAATGCTATGGGAGTCTATAATCATGTAAGAGCTTTTAATCCCTGGCCATTAACTTATTGTGTTATGGATCATAAAAAAATAAAGTTATATGATGTCGAATATATCGTTGAAAGTTTTGGTAAATTACCTGGTGAAATCACAAAAATTGATAAACAAGGAGTATATGTTCAAACACTTGATGGATCCATCTTGTTTAAAAAGATTCAGCTTCAAGGTAAGACTGTTTTGAATATTTCTGATTTTATGAATGGTGTTGGTAAAACGCTATTTATAGAAGGAAAAGTCTTTGAATAATCGAAAATATAGATTAACAAACTCATAAATATGATATAATAATATATTAGGATACTTTTTATATAATATATAAAAAAGGAGTGAAATTATGAACAGAGATAAAAATTTGTTTTCAAGAACTGAAATGCTCAACATGAATATTGAAATTTTACATAAAAGAGGTGTTGAGTTAAAAGATATCGCTGAAGTTGCTTATAGACAACAAGCAAAATGGAAGCCTGATATTTCTTATCAAGAATGTTATGATTCTGTTGAAAAAATTTTGTCGCTAAGAGATGTATTTCATCTTGTACAATTAGGAGCTGAAATTGATCGTTTAACTGAGGAAAATGCATTTGAAGGTCCCATTCAAGAAATTCTTGCTTCCGACTTAGGAATGTTTGGAATTGATGAATTGTTTGGGCTAGAATTATCTGGAATGTATGGAACAATTGGTAAAACGAATTTTGGTGATATTGATGTTAATAAACCAGGGATTGTATCTAAGTTAAACGAAGAAGGCAAAGGCGATAAGCCTGCTTGTCATACATTTTTAGATGATATCGTTGGAGCTATCGCAGCAGCAGCTTCTACAAGAGTCGCACAAATCGAAAATGAAATTGAAGCGCAAAAAGACCCATCAATATTAGAAGAACCAAAATTATTTTAGATTTTATAATTCGTTAAGGAGGTGATTTTGATGGATAAACGTGAAAAGACTTTAGATGAATTCTTTCGTAATAATGACCCTGCAACAAAAAGAAAAGAAGAAAAAGCGAAAGTAAATAAGAAAATCGATGAGTACTTTAGCACAGTATCTGTCGATAAAGCTCCCAAAAAGAAAACTTTTTTAG
>CAZSVN010000023.1:0-14638 GCA_964610285.1 uncultured Candidatus Izemoplasmatales bacterium | reverse complement strand
TTGGTATTTTTAAATAATTATTGGTTTACTACTGCTTTTTCTAAAATGAAATCCATAGCTTTAGCATAAACGATTTCTGATGTAACTGCAGTTTCTGGTATAGCTTGTTTCACTTGTTCTAATGTTACGTTTTGAGCTTTGTATTGTTCCACGATTTCATTGTATTTTTCTTCCAACTCTTCTTTGGTAACTTCAAAGCCTTCTTTTACTCCAATTGCTTCAATCACAAGTTGTTCAGAAAGTGTCTTCTCTGCTTGTGTTTTTAATTCTTCTTGGAATTGTTCTTCTGTTTTATTCATATATTGTAAATAAGTAGCCCAATCCAAACCATATTGTTTGATTTGATTTTTGGATTGTTCTGCCATTCTGCTAGCTTCTTCAGCAATCATTTCCACTGGAATTTCAAATTCCGCATTGCTAATTGCTTTTGCAACAACCGTTGAACGGATATGTGTTTTATTTTGGTTTTCTTTTGCTGCTTCTAATTCGGCTTTCACATTAGCTTTATAATCTTCTACTGATTTGATTGCTTCGTCGTTTAACTCTTTGATGAATTCTTCATTCAATTCTGGAATCTTTTTCTCTTTGATTTCATGAAGTTTGCAAGCAAATATAGCTTCTTTTCCAGCCAATGATTTTTCTTGATAATCTTCGGGGAAAGTAACAACTACATTTTTTTCCTCTTCTGATTTCATACCAACCATTTGTTCTTCAAATCCAGGAATAAAACTTCCTGAACCAATTACTAATTCATAATTTTCAGCAGTTCCGCCGTCAAATTTCTCTCCATCTACAGAACCTGAGAAATCAAATACAGCTGTATTTCCATTTTCTAAAGTTCCTTCTTCTTTGAGTTCCATTTCTGCGTGTTGTTCTAATTTTTTGCTGATTTCAGCTTCGATTTCAACTTCACTAGCCACAGCTGGAATTACAGATACTTCTAGTCCTGTATATTCCCCTAATTTGATTTCAGGTTTTACAGCTACGGTTACTGTGTAGGAGAAGTCTTCTCCTCGTTTAATCTTAGCTGGATCTAAATCAATCTTAGGTTGTGCTAGCACTTCTAAATTGTGTTCCACTACTGCGTCATAATAAGTTTCTTGTAAAACATGTTGGATAGCTTCTTCAAAAAGAGATTCTACTCCATATGTGCTTTCAAAGATTTTTCTAGGAGCTTTTCCCTTACGAAATCCTTTAATTTCCACTTCTTTGTTTGCTTCTTCAAACGCATGATCTAAACCATGTTCGAATTGTTCTTTTTTTATAGTGACTTCAAATTGAACTCTTGAGCCACTTAATTTGTCAATTACCATAATAATTCCTCCATTTTCTCACTTGTATGATTATAACAAAAAAGCATAATTAAATCAATCTTTTTACACTTAAAATATTTTGCCAAAAACATCACTAAATCTTTTTGGGATTTTCTTGATAGATTCTCCAATTACTCTTGGGAACAAGGTAACTGCTTCTGCAAAAGCTAAGCGTTTAATCTCTTTTTTACTCAATCCTTTTAAATTCATGAACAAATAATTTCTACAGATAATTCCAACTCTTAACGAAAGCAACGCATTTCCTGAGCCTTGAGCTAAGGACCCTGTTATTGTTTTTAAAAATGGGATTTCTCCAATCGCATTAATGGTTGACGTTGGGAATAGTTCTGAAAATTTCATATCTTCTAAACTTTCCGCGATAATAGCGGAAGTCATAATATTAAACGACAGTCTACCTAAGGCTGCATAAGATGGTCTAAATCCACATTTCATTACCAATTCTTTGATCAACTTAAGGTTTATGGTTAATACTGCAATTGCATCTAAACGTCCGTTTTGACTGATTGCCGTACTAATGAACACAGATTCCGCGTGTGTTATTATAATCTTATTGATTTCTTTCTTAATGGTAGAATCAAAGATGTCTGATAATGCCTTTTTTAATAAAAGCGGATCGTTAATAGCCGCAGTTAAAGCAGATTTCTCAGTTTCGGATATATACTCTTCTAACAGAAGATTTTTGGTTACCTTTTTATACATTGAGTAATTCTTTCTTGCGTTTTCTTCTTCATTAAAAAGGCTATCCATCGAGAATGTAGGAGAAAACATGACAAGGAAAATCGGTCTTACAAAGAGAATTACAAAGAGAATTCCAGACACTCCATAAAATGCATATTCTACGTAAGGATGGAAACTTCTTAGTCGTTCACCAAGTTGTAATACCGAACTTAATATAATAAGAATGATAAAGAATAGTGACATAACTCCTATTCCTATCCAAAAAGATTTGCTAATTTTCTTCATATTTCTTTCCTTTCAATCGATATTGAATATCTTTAATATCATTTAGAATTTGTGCGGATAATTCTGCTTCTGTGTTAAATTTTATTTCTGGTCTTAAATACTCTACAAATTGAATTTCAATCACTTGATTGTATAAATCTTTTTGGATGTCAAATACATAGGTTTCTACGGTTAAAGGTAAATTAAAATAGGTCGGTTTATTTCCCACATTGGTTAAGCCATAATACTGTTTTTTTTGATAATATACATAAGTAAAATATACTCCTGCTTTTGGTAACCAATAGGGCATGTAGTCGATGTTTGCGGTTGGATAACCCAAACGTTTACCAATTCCTCTTCCGGAGACAACCAACCCTTTGATGGAGTAGAATCTCCCAAGTAGTGTATTCGCTAAATCTAAATATCCATTATCCAACGTTGCTTTAATTCTTGTTGTACCAACTTTCAAGTCTAGGTATTTCATTTGAGGAATTACAACGACTTCAAAGTTCCTATTTCGTTTCAGAAGCGTTCTATCGCCTTCCCCTTTGTACCCAAAGCGAAAATCATAGCCAATTACAACTGTATTTGCGTCATCTAAGAAACGGCTTATAAATTCTTTTGCTTCCATATGAATTAAGTGTTGAGTTACATTTAAAACATACAGATAATCCACATCATACTTTTTGCATAGTTCTGCTTTATCTTCTATCGTCGTTAAACATCTATGTCTTTGATTTTCAAGATACGCTTTTATATTCATAGAAAAAGTAAAAACACCTAAAGGAAGGCCTCTTTCTTTTGCTATAATTCTTGCTTGTTCAATTAATTCGACATGCGCAATATGCATACCATCAAAGTATCCAAGACAGAGCACTTGATTTTTTTCGGTTATAAAATCATTGTACTCTAAGTGTTTAATTCTTAGCACCACTTCACCGACATTCTCATAAGATTTTTTTGTTCATCATAATAATATATTGCTAAAACTTCCATATTCTTTGAATAGATAATGGTATCTTCTTTTGTTTCAAACAAATCAGGATCCAATAATCGACCATTTGCTATCAATGCTCGATAATTACCTTCTAACACAACATGTGGTAAGTTTAAAAATTGAAATGGTTCCATTATTTCATAATTGCCTTCTTGCAACTCTTCAATCGAAATTGCATCTTTAATTTTAAACTTATCAATCTCAATCCGATTCAATTCTTCAAGAGTTCCAAAGCAGCCTAAAATTTCTCCTAAATCTCTTGCAATTGCACGAATATATGTTCCTTTGGATACGTGTATTGTTACTTGAAAAGTAATATATTGATTGCGTTCTAAGATAGAAAAGTCCGTAAAGGAAAATACTTCGACTTCCCTTGGCTCCAAATCAGGGATAATAAAATCACGTCTAGCGAGTTCGTATAACTTCTTTCCTTTGATTTTCACCGCGGAATAGATTGGTGGAATCTGTTTTTGTTTTCCAAGAAATGTTTGTAAGGTTTCTTTTATTTGCTCTTCCGTAATACCTTCTGTACTCGCTTCACCAATTACTTTACCTGTTATATCATCCATATCTGTTTTTAAACCAAGTTTAATAGTAGCTACATATTTTTTTGAATGATTTTCATAATATTTTACAAGTTTGGTTGCTTTATCGATGCACAAAACAAGCACACCAGTTGCATTGGGGTCAAGTGTCCCAATATGGCCTACTCTCTTTGTTTGTAATGCTTTTCTAGCAATGTTCACCACGTCATGTGATGTGTAATTTTTTGGTTTATTAATAATTAATATCCCATCCATTTTTAAAACTCCTCTATTTTACTAAATCAATGATATCTTCTCGGTATAAAGACCCTTTCACTATTTTTTGAACCACTCCGCTTTCGATCAAAATAGTTGTTGGAACTCCTACTACTTCATATTTCTTAGTCGTTTGTGGATCTTTTTCTACATCAATTATTTGGTAATCTATATCAAAAAGATTCTCTTCTACTAAACGATTTATTCTTTTCTTTATCGCAAAACATTTACCACAGTATCTTGCGGTAAAAAACATAATTTTCTTTTTTCCCATAAGAAAACTCCTCTGTTACTTAAAGTAAATAACGGTTACCCCTTTGCCGCCTTCATTTTGCCCACCTGGTCGTGAACTTACTATAATACGGCTGTTTTTAATGTACTCAGACACGGCTTTTTTTAGAGCTCCAGTTCCATAACCGTGGATAATATAACCAAATTCAAGATTGTTAATTAGACAATTGTCCACAAATTTATCCAATTCATCAACTGCTTCTAAATATCGAAATCCTCTTAAATCCAATTCGATTTTAGCAGCACTTGTTTTTATAACGGTACCTGATACTTCTTTTTTTTCTTTAAACGGAGTTTCAATATACTCAATATCTTCTTCGTTTAACGTAATGGATAATGTTCCCATTAACACTTCATATTTTTTATTGCCAATCAATTTGTTCACGATGCCATTGCGTTGGTAAGGAATAACCAATACTTTATCTCCAATAGCAATCTCAGTGTTTTTTGTTTTTAAATAGGTGTTGTTGCTCTGATTGATTGTTTTTGCTTCATGTTTCAATGCTGCTAATTCATGATCCTTAAAATTAGCTTGTTCGCGCAGTTGATTCAATTCGTTAATGATATTGTTTGCTTTCGCTTCTAATTTTTCAAGATCGTCCCGTTTTTCTTTTTCCAATTTATCCAGTAATTTATTTTGACGAATTCGTTCTTCTACGATTAAATCTTCGTATTCTTCTTGTTTTAAGTGTAGCGATTGAATCTCTTGATGATAATGATTGATATCGTTATCCAGTTCAAGACTTTGTTTTTCAAGTTTCTTAATTAGATTGGAAACATCGGTATCAAAAGATACAGCAACTTCTTTCGCTGACTCTATTATATCATCTTGAAGGCCTAAACGTTTCGCTATTTGAATTGCGTTTGATGTTCCGGGTACACCAATCTTCAATTTATAGGTAGGTCGCAAGGTTTCAATATCGAATTCAACGGAAGCATTTATGGTATCATCCAAGTCAAATGCATAAGTTTTTAATTCGGAATAGTGAGTAGTTATCATCGAATACAAATCACGTTTTCTCAGATGATTAATAATACTTATCGCTAAAGAAGCCCCTTCTTTGGGGTCCGTCCCTGAACCGAGTTCATCCAGTAATATCAAAGAATTTGGTGTAGCATGATCTATAATATAAATGATTTTTGAGATATGAGAAGAAAACGTCGATAAGGATTGCTCAATCGATTGTTCATCACCGATATCTGCGAATATATTTTCAAAAATTATCGTAGAAGATCCTTCATCAATTGGAATTAACATTCCAGATTGCACCATTTGTGACAATAATCCCAATGTTTTCAAGCAAACAGTTTTCCCACCAGTATTCGGACCAGTAATAACAATGTGGTGATAATCTCTGAAATTAATGTTATTTCCAACCACATCGTTCTTTGGAATCAAAGGATGACGTGCGTTTAAGAGATTAATTTTCGATTCGGTAATCTCTGGTTTATTACAATCATATTCCACTGCGTATTTTGCTTTTGCAAAAACAATATCTAAATAGGTAAAAATGGTAATGTTATTTGTTAAATGTTCAGCTTCTTCTTTTACATATCCACTGAGTTCTCTTAAAATCTTTTCAATTTCATTTGCTTCTTCTACAAAAAGACCTTGCAACTCATTGTTCATCGTAAAACAGATTAAAGGCTCCATAAAGACCGTTTCACCACTACTGGAGGAATCATGCACAACTCCTTTAAAAGAGTTCTTGTATTCCGCTTTTACAGGCAACACAAGCCGATTGTTTCGTATGGTGATAATCGTATCCGTTAATTTACTCGATTCCGACTGCATCAAGGATGCCATTTTAGAATCGATGCGATTTTCAGTAACTTTTATTTTTTTTCGAATTTGTTCTAGTTTGGTTGATGCATTATCATAAATCTCGCCTTTTACATCAATCACAGCTTCAATATGCTTTTTAAGATGAGGCATAGAAACCAATCGATCATAATAGTCTGTTAAAAATTCACAAGGTACTTCTAACTGTCTCACCTTCTTAATGAAAGTAATAGTTCGAGATACTGCTTCTTGATGACTTACTATTCGTAGTAATTCTTCGATATTTAATACCGAACCGATTACAGCTTTCCTGATTGCATCACTAATATTTAATACCCCGGTCATCGGTGTGGAATCGTATCGAAGGATAATTGTTTTCGCTTCATCTGCTTCATTTAATATTCTATTTAACTCCAAAGAATTCGCAATTGGTTCTATCTCTAAGATTTGTTTCTTAGCGATATCACTGACGGCGAATTTCCGTAATTGATTTAGGATTTTATCGAATTCAAGTTTCTTTATTTCGGTAAGCATATCATTCACCTTCTATACTTCTATTTTAACATAAATTATGGTAAAATTAAATTAGGAGTTGAGACAATGAATTATAATTTCGAATTAACAGACGCTTTTTTCAATAAATTCGTTTCTTATTACCATAATTTCATAGAAGAAAACACAGATTCAAGGATATTATACTCGTTTAAAAGTCCGAATTTTAAAATCATTATTTATAACTCTAAAAAAGTTATGTTTCAGGGCAGTAATGGTTATGGTGAATATAAAAAATGGGCAGAATTAATGGGACTTGATATAATCAATAAACCAGCTGTCTTGTCGGAAACTTTTCCACAATATGACCATAAAAAAATTATTGGTTCAGATGAAGTTGGTACTGGGGATTTCTTCGGGCCTATGGTTATTTGTGCGGCTTTCGTTGGGCCAAAGGAAGAATCGATACTGGAATCATTTCTTGTCGCGTTTATTTCTTTGGAATAGAGATAAGCAGATTATTGAAACTGTTCCTAAGTTACTGGATACGATTGGACATCATGTCTTGGTGTTACAACCAGAAAAGTTTAATACCTTAACAAAAGAAGGTTACAATATGAACAAACTCAAAGCCTATCTTCACAATCATGCGATAAAAAAAATGGTAAATCAATATCCAAATTATGATTATGTTATCCTAGATGAATTTTGTTCTCCTAAAAACTATTTTGAGTATCTTAAGACAGAGAAGGCTTTCACTAGTATTCAGTTTCATACAAAAGCGGAATCCGTACATAAAGCCGTCGCAGTTGCGTCCATGATAGCAAGGTACAAATTTTTACTTGAGATGGACAAACTCTCTGAGTCGATTCATATTACATTACCAAAAGGTTCTGGTGCGCCTGCAGATGCAGTTGGTAAAGTAATCTATTTAAAACATGGGATAGAAATATTTAATAGCATTGCAAAAACAAGTTTTAAAAACCTCGATAAAATTACTAAATGACCAATCTTGGTCATTTTTTTTTTTTGCAAACAAAAAAGCCTTCAAAATGGAAAGCTTTTTTGTTTTATTCTTTTAAAATACGAAAATCCCAACTGCCAATGATGCAACTCCAAATACCAGTACTAGTATTTGTACGCCTTTATCACCTTTAAACATTTTCTTCATAACTTGAAATTTTTTCATGTTCCAGATGAAAGGTGGTTTTAACAAACCAATGTAAAGACATAAAATACCATACACAATAAAAAATATTTTCCAAAACATTTATACTTCCTCCTATAAATTTGATCTTTTCGAATAAAATTTCATGAGCAATGCTGCAAAAGCTATATTATAAACTACCCCAATTATAAAATATACAATGAACGTAAAATTAACATCGATTTGAGGCATTAACTCCATTTGGATTAATCTTGCTGGCCAGAAGCCAGGTACGAAAACCAAGAACACTTCTTTCCAAGTTTGTACAAAAAACACAAGCACAGGAATCATTAGTAACATACCGGATGCTTTCATAATAACGAATCCTTCTACTTTATTTCTTGCAAATGAATTTACTATCAACGCTACCATTGGCCCCTGAATCGCACCGATAATAGCGATTAATATAATTGTCCCAGCACTGGAACCTGGTAAAAAATTGGTTGCTAAAGTAAGAACAATCATCGCAAACAATCCAAATATGTAACTAATTACTAATTTCACTATAACATAAAATCTTACGGAAATTGGTGTGATTTTTAAACTCATTAACACATTATCATCTTTATCATCCAATAGTGTGAACCCTGTCACAGCACCAAACACAAATCCTGTGATCAATATTAAGAACATCGCAACGATTTGAGCAATTGGATTTCCAGGTGCTGCGATTTCATCAAGATAGGGTATCAAGAAATATCCAGCAACCCCTAAGACTATAGGAAATATAAAGAAAAATAGATACATTTTATCTCTTGTAATATTTTTTAGTTCTGATTTAATTACAGTACCAATCATCATTTACACCCCACTTTGCTTAATTGCATAGTCTTTGAATTTCGGTAAAACCAAACCAAAATATATCGCAATTCCGCCAATTAACATATATGCAATACCAAGGTAATATTTCCAAGTGAATACATAGCCGTCAAACCCACCATTGATGATTTCAGCTGCGGATTGCATTGGATTGATTAATAAAACATATTCCCACGCTGCGCCTTTCAATACATTTAACTGGAATAATACAGTAGGTATCATTAGTAAAAAAATCAGCGTCATAATGGAAACCAACATATCGGTAAAGTTTTTTTGAAAGTACGCCATATATAACCCAAGTATCGTATGAAAAGCAGTTGCTAATAGAATACCTAAAAAACAAGCAAGATAGTTTAACTGAATATCCTTAATGAAGATAAATGCAATAATAATCAACGATGAAGATAGTACATTATGAATAATGTTTGCAATCACTTTCGATAACACCAATTCCCCATTGGTTGTTGGTGTTACCAACATCGAGGATATTGTCGATTCTGATTTTTCAAAAAACATGACACTACCAATATACATGATGCTCATCATGGAAGCATCAACCAATAAAATAAGTGGTAACACAGAAGAAAACACATCTGTTTCTAAAAAATATAAAAGCGCTGCCCAAATTATGGCTAATAAAACACTTATGGAAGTAACGTTGTATTTATGTAATCGTACTAATTCTCCTTTTACAAGAACCCATAATCTATTGTTTTTCATCTTTTAATCCAACTCCTGTTACTTGAATAAAGATGTCTTCTAATGTTGTTTCCCCACTATGTAATGTTTCAATTTCTTTGGTTTGTAAAAGGTTTAAAAATTCTTCATTCTTTCCTATCCCATCCATAGGAAATTCTTTTAGTATTGTTTTTCCTTTTTCTTTGTATTCCAATTTCATGGTGCGTTTTCCATATCGGATTTTTAAGTTTCTAGGTGTATCCATTTCTTTGATTTCACCTTCTACTATAAAGGCAACACGATCACATAATTGATCAATATCTGCCATAATATGAGAGGTAATAAATACGGTCCCACCTTGAGCCCTAAATTCTCGTATCATATCTTTTAAAATCATTGCATTCGTTGGGTCTAAACCGTTGGTTGGTTCATCTAAGAATAGCATTTTAGGGTTGTTCAGTAATGCTCTGACAATATTCAGCCTTATCTTCATCCCTTTGCTATATTCACTAACCATTTTATCGCGGTCTTCCCAAAGACCAACTCGTTCCATTAACTCTTGAACATTCGCATTGTTTTGGTATAATTGTAAAAAGAAATTCACATTTTCCATAGCAGTCATTTTAGAAAAATGGATCGGCATTTCAAAACTAACTCCGATTTCTTCATAAAAATCATTGCCAAATTCAGTGATGTCTTTTCCGTTGTAGGAAATCTTACCGCGGAAATCTTCTAATATTTTAATTAGTATTTTTTGTGTGGTGCTTTTCCCCGCACCACTTGGTCCTAAAAATCCAAATATTTCCCCTTCTTTGATTTCAAAATTGATGCCTCGAATAACATCTTGGTCATTATTGTGATACTTAAATCTTAGGTCTTCTACTTTAAACATTACAATCACCTTCCTTAACACCGTATTCAAATATATTCATTACTTTGGAAATCTTATCTATCATATTACTAAAATTAAAGTTATGGTTATTCCCTTCCACTTCACTAACCGAAACATTAATAGTCATATCAATCACCAGTTGTGCAAATGTTAAGGTGTCAACATCTTTTCTAATTCGACCTTGTTCTTTATCTCTATCAATCATCTGGCTATACATGTCAATTGCAATTTGAAGATTATTCTTCATTACATCTTCATAAATTTGGCCTTTAGAAGATAAGAGATGTGCCATCATTTGGACCATTCTAGGATTGTCAATTGAAAATTTAACACCAGCAATATACATTTCCTTAAACAATTCTAAGAATGGTATGTTCATCGGATTGGATAATGCCGGCTGTAGATATCCCATTTTCTTATCTTTTGCAATTTCCATTAAATAAAGATATAAATCTGTTTTATTTTCAAAATATTGATACAAACTTCCTCTAGGTATTTGCGCATTTTTTATGATGTTTGATAGCTTTGCATTTTCAAAATTATTCGCTGCAAACTCATCAAATGCGCATTCAACAATACGATCTTGTTTTTCTTTATCTAAATTAAAAAATGTTTGTTTTGGAATAGTACCACCTCCACATGACACCATTGTCATATTTGTATTATACAATTCCTTTTTATGTTTGTCAATAGGTTTATGACAATATTGTCACATTTGTTGAAAATAAAAAAATAACCGCTTTTAACGGTTACTTTATCTCAAACTAATTAGCATATCTTCAAACTCTTTTGGGAGATTGGAAGTGAATTCCATAAATTCCTTTGTCTTTGGGTGAGTAAACCCTAATGTTTTTGCATGTAAAAATTGTCCAAACTCATTATTTTCTGCGCTTCCATAGATATAATCTCCCACTAAAGGATGCTTAATATAAGCCATATGAACTCGGATTTGATGGGTTCTTCCAGTTTCTAAAACACATTTAATCAATGTTTTATCGGCAAACGTTTCCAATACTTCAAAATGAGTTATTGCTGGTTTTCCACCTGAGGTAACATCCATTTTTAATCGGTTGTTTTTGGAACGCCCCACTGGAGCATTGATTTTTCCGCGTTTGTTTTTGATGACACCTTCTACTAAAGCGATGTATTCTCTTTTGGTATTCTTCGTTTTCAGTTCTTCTGCTAATATCATGTGCGCTTTGTTGTTTTTCGCTACCATTAGTAATCCACTCGGATCTTTATCAATACGGTGAACAATCCCTGGCCTCATATCCCCATTTACATCCGATAAGGAATTAATGTAATACATAAGTCCATTTACCAATGTGTCTTGATAATGACCTGGTGCTGGATGCACTACAAGTCCGGATGGTTTGTTTACAACCAAAACATCATCGTCTTCATATATAATATCCAAATCTATTTTGGTTGGAATGATTTCGCATTCTGAAAAATCAACTTCAGTAATGATAATCAAATCGTCTACTTTTACTGTGTAACTCGATTTGACAGGTTGTTCATTCACGAGTATTAGTTCATCATCTATTAATTTTTTAATGGTAGAACGAGACAATTCTTTTTCCATCAACGACAGAAATTTATCAATTCGTTGTAGATTGTCATTTTGTGTTACGAGGTATTCTAGATAATTATCCATTTATACTCTTCTTTCTTTTTGGTTCCAGTAGAAATTGATCTACTATAAATACTGCAATTCCTATATTGAGACAGATGTCTGCAATATTGAATACAAAACTCCATATTCCTCTAAAATCTATAAAGTCTACAACGTTGTGGTCTGGTTGAAACAAGCGGTCAGCTGCATTCCCTAACGCTCCTGCAATTAATAAAGATAAGCCTAGACTAAACCAAAACGTTCTTTTATCTTTGAAATCATTTTTAATAAACATATAACCAAACACGATAAGTGCTATGGATATAAATACTAAGAAAATCACGTATGTTTCAGCAAGCCCTTGAAATAAACCAAATACAGCTCCAGAATTTCTCACATACGTAATATGAAAGAAGTCTTGAATGACTGCGAATGTATCCCCCTCGGAAGCAAAATTCGCTACCACAAGAGCTTTTGTTATTTGATCAAGTCCAAGTAATGCCAAAATAAGTACTATCCATTTAATCATTCTATCACCTACACGAATAAGATTGGAATAAGAACAAAGATCACCAAAATGCCTAATATAAGAATGATAGCATTGATGATTATTGTGTTCTTAATAAAGAGTTTTATAATGTCTGTTTTATGATCAGGATTCTTTAGTTTTAGGCTTTTATGCCATAAAAAATGAATGAAGGTCATATAACCAAACAAAGCAATTATAATCATAAAGCTCCAGAATGTCAAACGATATAGGTAAATACTAACCAATTCAATAAATACTAACATGATAGGGATGAATAAAATAGTTGCTAATATAAATGCCCCAAGTAAAGCATCAAATAGTTCTGATGTTGTGAAATCTTCTTGCAAAGATTTCCAAGCTTTCCGAATTTCTTTCATCTTAACTGGCCCCCTCTAAGTAATCTAAGACATCTTGAAAAGACGCTACCGGAATTAACCAGTTCGTTGGATCGATATTATGTTCTTCACAAGCACGAAGCGCTTCTTGATAATTATCATAATAATATTCATCATCTAAATTAACAACAAAGAATAGATCAACATGATTTAAATACGCTGTTAGAATGTTTTGTTCGGTTGCGCCGATATAACCTGCAGATCCATCATAATTAATGGTACCTGTTCCTGCAATCATTAATCCTTTGGTTAAGTCTTCATCTACCAACATATTATATATAGATAAGGTTTGCAATAAACCACCAGAAGGCCCACCAATATTGGAATTGGTTTCTTGGTACTTTGGATACGTTGCTTCTTGATCTACTAAATAATATGTTTTTAATGTTACCCCAAATAAATTGGTTTCCTCATCTTTCGATAAGGTTACTTCATAGATTTCATTATCTTCATTAATAAATGTCCAAACATAAGAATCTTCATCAACAGTATTATCTCCTATATCAGCCATATCAGTAATTATTTCTCCAGCATCACCAATCACTTGTACAAACTCATCACCAAAATTTATGTCATCGTAATGGTCTAAATATACGGCTTTCCCGTATACTAAAACTTTTTCCTCATACGCGATGTTTACTTCCGTGTTGATGAGCGAAGCTTTTTGAAACGCAACAATCACTGCGGCGTTCACGCTGGTCTCTTTATCCAAGTAACTGATTGCTTGAATTTCTTGATTGGTGTAGGTAAGATTGGTTCCAGTTAAAGCAGATATCGTATTATAGGGAGAAAATGTTCCCAACATAAATTGGAAATAAGTTGGCCTTTTAATCGAAACAACATAGGTTGTTGAAATTGAACCTTCAATTTCCTTGTCTTGATTGTAATCAATGGTTATAAGATTTTCCACTTCCGTAAGCCCTCCTGGGCTATTGATTAAATAAGGAATTGGAAATAATAAAACAAACATAATAAACATATATGGCAAAACCATAATTTTTATTGCAGATGAATAATGATTAAAGAGTTCCTTCATGTCCAAACACCTGCACTTTATAGTCTTCTAATTTTCGAAGAGCAATTCCAGCGCTATCAAATAATCGTCTTGAAGCCGTGCAAATGTCTGAGCCATTGTACTTATCTTCTAAGAATACAACTTCTTTGATACCAGATTGGATAATCAATTTTGCACACTCATTGCATGGAAATAGCGTTACATAAATTCTAGAACCTTCCAAATCAACACTAGCATTTAATATTGCATTTGCTTCTGCGTGTACTACATAAGCATACTTTGTGTTTAAAAAATCTCCTTCTCTTGCCCAAGGAAATTCGTCATCATTACAACCTATTGGTAACCCGTTGTATCCAATTCCAACGATATGATTCTTTGGATTTACAATACAAGCTCCAACCTGGCTGGATTCATCTTTACTTCTGAGTGCAGATAGATGAGCGACTCCCATGAAGTACTCATCCCAACTAATGTAATTATCACGTTTCATATTATTTACCTACCCAATACTCTTTTGCTATTTTAGCAGCCAAATGGCAATTATTATATACCAACTGCATATTTACTTCAAGGGACTTGTTACCCGTTATTTCTGTAATTCGTTGAAGCAAAAATGGCGTGGTTTTCTTTCCTATGATATGTTGATTATTCATGTCTGTTATTGCTTTATTTATAGCAGAATCGATTTCTTCTTTTGGATAGGAATATTCCTTAGGTATTGGATTGGCTACAAATACTCCACCATCCAAACCTAAATTCCATTTGGTTTTACATATGTCTGCTATTTCTAACGGGGCCAGAAGGTCAAGATCGGCGGGCGGCATTACCGCGTCGTCGGCGTGGTCGAGG
>CAZSVN010000022.1:0-14854 GCA_964610285.1 uncultured Candidatus Izemoplasmatales bacterium | reverse complement strand
CACTAATTTTTGAAAATAGATATGCAATTAAGTGATTCCGTTCTGAATGATAGAAAATATATTTATGTTCCATAATTTTGAGTTTTTATAGTATAATATATTATTACTAACTTTCAAAACGAACAGTTATAACGGAGGATTTCCAGATGAATGAAAAGCTTGTTTTAGATGTCCATGAAAAACCAAAATCCATAACGGCTTGGCTGTTTATGAGTTTGCAACATGTGTTTGCAATGTTTGGTGCGACTGTATTAGTACCAATTTTAACAGGATTACCAGTTGGCGTCACTTTAGTTGCTAGTGGTGTCGGCACGTTAATATATATCTTTTTTACAAAAGCAAAATCACCGGTTTTCTTAGGAAGCAGTTTTGCTTTTATACTAGCCATATTGAATGCTAGAATTGAATTGCCAGATGGTTCATATGATTTTAGCGCTGCCTATTTTGGATTAATGGCAGTCGGTGTTGTATATGTTATTGTAGGAATTATTATCAAATTCGTTGGTAGTAACTGGCTAGAAAAACTATTACCACCTGTGGTAGTTGGACCAATGATTATGATAATTGGGTTGGTATTAGCTCCTATCGCTATTGCAAACGCTGGTTTAATTGGAGGATCTGATTTGGTTACTCCTATGATAGCTTTAATTACATTCACTGTGGTAATTGTCGTTAGCATTTATGCAAAAGGATTGCTTAAGATCATTCCTTTTCTAATTGCTATTGTAGTTGGATATATTGCTTCTTTGCTCTTTGGAGTAGTTAATTTTTCTGAAGTATTTAGTGGAGTTTCTGCTTTTGTCATTCCAGATTTTAGAGTAGTTGGTACCTATCATGTAGATTTAACTTCTGTTTTAGTATTCATTCCCATAGCATTTGTAACCATTGCGGAACATATTGGTAATCATACTGTTCTAGGCCAAGTGATTGGCCGCGATTTGATCAAGGATCCTGGATTACATAATACCCTTTTAGGTGATGGTGTCGCAACGTTCGTTAGTGCTGCATTAGGTGGGCCTGCAAATACGACTTATGGAGAAAACACTGGGGTTGTAGCGATGACCAAAGTAGCAAGTGTATGGGTTACAGGATTAGCTGCTGTTTTTGCCATCTTGCTTGGTTTCTTAGGATACGTACAAGTATTCATTTTAAGTATTCCGCCTGGAGTACTAGGAGGAATGGCAATTGTTCTTTATGCACTTATTGCTGGTAATGGTGTGAAAGTGTTAATTGAAGAACGTGTGAATCTTTCGAATATGAAAAACTTAGTAATTGTCGGTGCGATGCTGGTTATTGGATTAGGCCAAGCAGCGATTAATTTGGGACCATCCGTATCATTAAGTGGCATGAGTTTAGCAGCTTTAGTAGGGATTATACTGAATGTGATTTTAAAACCTAATAAAACAAAGAAAACAGTTACAACGGAATAATCAATTATAAAAAGACAATAAGAGGTTTCTCCTGATATTGTTTTTTTATTAATTATTATAAAACGAATCAGATATTTGTTGTAATGAGTTTCGTATTGTATAATTGTAAGAGGTGATATACATGAGTGGATTTGGATTTGAAAACAAAAAAAGAAAAAACTATTTTGAAGGATGGTATTTCAAATGTACAGATACTAGTACATCTGATAATTATGCCATCATTTTCGCCATCACACGCAACACGATAAACCCTCATAGTTTCATCCAGTTTTACAATGGAAAAACAAACGAATCATTTTATTTTACCTTCCCAATTGAAACATTTCGTTATGACTTAAACAGTAATACAGTAAATATTGGTGATAACCATATTTGTGAAGACAGTATATCTTTTCACAGTGACGAATTATCCTTTGAAGCAACTTCTACTAATCAAAAGAAACTTGGTAACTGTCAAGGCACAAATAGCGCTATGGGAATTCTATCCAAAGCACCTCTTGAATGCTTTCAGGAAGTTGTATTTTTGAACGCAAATGTTACATTTGATATCAAAAAGAAGGGATTATCCTCATCGCATAGTGGTCAATCCTATATGGAACGCACTTATGGAACCAACTTTCCATCAAAATGGATTTGGTTTCAAAGTAATTATTCCAACAATAACAGTATAGTTTCCTTTAGTGTTGGTCTTATTCCTTTTCTCATTTTTAAAGTTAAAGGGTTCTTTCTAGTTCTCAATTACAATGGACTGGAAGAACGATTTGGATCCTTTAATTTCTCGAAGATAAAAGTACGCTCTATCAATAAAACAACAAGTTCCATAACAATAAGAAAAGGCAAAAAGAGGGTGGAACTCTTTCTAGAGACAAAAGAACCAGTTCGACTTCTTGGACCTCTTAAAAATGGGATTATGAGTTTAGAAGTGTTCGAATGCATAAATGCTTCTGGCACCGTTAAAGTGTATCATAAAAATATTCTATTATTTGAAGACGTATATCAAAACGCTGGTTTGGAATTGATGTATGATTAATTCAAACTATTTGAATGCAAATTTATTTAGGATTATTGTAATTTGTGACAAAATGAAATAATATATAAGAATACAATATTTACTTGAATACTTCGGAGGTTATATGAGACGAAATTGGAAAGATATCCAGCAAGACATTCTTCTAAATTTAATAAGACCATTGGTTCATATATGGATGAGAATAGACGCAAAACGGAAAGTGATTAGAAGCGATGGTGTTTCATTTAAGCGCAAGGAGCCCTATATAATGCTTGCAAATCATACGTTTATGTTTGATGTTGTGCATGTTCCTCTGCGGTTTAAAATCGTACCATTTATTATAGCTTCGCAAACATTATTTACCAAACAACCAGCGAAATTTTTAGTTACTCAAGTTGCTCATTTCATACCTAAATCAAAGGGTCGTAGTGATTTAAAAACCATTAAATCCATTTATGATGCTGTAAAAAGAGGTTATCCTATTCTAATATTCCCCGAAGGAGATACTACGTTTTATGGAGAAACAGGTCATATCGAAGAATCCACAATGAAATTAATTAAAAAACTTAAACTGGATGTCATTACTTGTAACGTAAGGGGAGGATATTTATCCAAACCAAGGTGGGCAACTGGAAAACGAAAACGACATCAAATTGAACTAGTTTATGATTTGACAATAAAAAAAGATGATTTACAGACAATGACTGTCGAAGAAATTAGTGGTGTTATCCATAAAGCGTTACATCATAATGATTATGAATATCAAAGAAAGAACATGATTCCTCATCCTGGTAAGAATCTTGCGGAAGGAATCGAAAATGTTATTTATGTTTGCCCTCATTGTGAGTCCATAAATACAATTGTATCCAAACAAAATAAGATTACATGTACAGCCTGTAAAAGTGAAGGCACCATTGACAAATTTGGTTTTATTCAAGGATTTAAATATGATAATCTAATTGATTGGAATCAATTTCAACGAAATTTTAGCGATAAACTTCGAAAATCCATCATAGAAACCGAAGGTTTCTTAAGCTATCTAACCATGTAAAATGAAACACAAATTCCGGTTGGGAGAGTCAACATAACCTACAAAGATGGTGAAATACGAATAACTGGTTCAAAAGATATTACGATTCCTATACAAGAAATCAATAACGCAACAATCACATTGCGAAGAGACTTAGGTTTCATGTACAAGGAGACACATTATATGATTAAATTGGATCAATATGGTGCATCATTTCTACGAATTATACAAGATAAATATTAAAAAAATAGCTTGTTTGGTTTTTAACCAACAAGCTATTTTTATTATACTGAAACTACATTCTAGTGACGCTTTCTTTCATGAATAACTTGATCTAGTACGATTACAACAAATAAGAAGAGTTCCACATTTTCTTCATCTAAAATTTCAATTTGATAGGTATCTCCCCAGGAGATAATCTTTTTTTGAATAGACGCAACTACTTTTCCATCATCATAAATATTAAATGAATGTGCAAATAAACTTCCATCAACAGTTAATTCCTTCCTTAAAACAGAAAGATTAAATTTTGGTCTAATACCAAAAATTCTTTTGATAGTAGCTATTTCTTCTTCTCTAAGATTATAGATATAGTATTTTGGCATAATTGTAAATACTTTTCTATTGGATCTAAGCAATACTTCTCCATTTTTATCCAATAATTCCAGCTTGTTAGTTATACTCATAAACTTTCCTTTTACTTGATATTGTAAGTTTTGATCTTCATCCATAATAGTAAACTGATCTTTAAATGTAAAAACCTTTTGCTTGATATAAAATTTCATACTTTTCCCTCCATATTTTAAAAAATCTGAAATACACCTTTTCATTTTGCCTTCTAAATCCATAGTACCACTTCTTTTACATAATTGAAATAACTCAAAGGAAAATCCTATATTATTCAAGAAAAAAACACTTCAAAATTAATTGAAGTGTTTCTTAAAATAATAGTTCGAGGAACCCACAAAAATAATAATATTATTCGTATGGAGTAAAGTCGATATCTTCGAAAATTGGATCATTCATATCTTTGTATCCAGTTGCGAAAATTGTGTCATAAGTTAATTGTTTATTAGAAGCTAACAATGTATCAATTGGTGAGTAAGCTGTTTGAGCTCCATCAATTGAAGGACCGCTTGTAACATTAGTTAAACCATCTACGCCATCAACGATGTTTTTAGCGATTTGAACTGAATCAGCAACTAATTTAGAAACGTCTTTAAATACTGTCATTGTTTGAGTACCTTTACCAGATACTGTATCTCCCATTAAACTTGCTAGAGTTACATTTGAAGCATCTTGTCCAGTTGTATAATATGTTCCGTAAGGGTTATCCATAAGTGCAAATTCTTGTCTGATTGCAGCTGAAGTATCATCGTTTGGTGCTAATACAAAGATTGCTTCATCTGATTTGTCAGCATCACCAAGTTGTGCAACAACAGCAGCAGCTTTTGTTCCAGCTGTTTCAGGATTCCAGTCAGTATCTACAGGAAGCATTGCAGTTTGCAAAGCTGTTTTAGCTGCATCATTAAATGTAGCTTCTGTATATAATGCTAATGAACTGAATGTGTCTTCAACATTAATAATATTGAAAATATTCAATACAGGTTGTAACTCTTCCATAGCTCCACCAAAGAAATATGTAGCATTTGGCCAGTCAGCAACGCGTCCAGCAAAGATTGCTAAATCGCAAGGTGCAGCAACTGTACAGCCTTCTGTAGCTGCAGAAGAAGCTAAATGAGCTCCCATTGCTTTACCAACATTCCAGCTATTGAAAGTAGTGTAATAATCAGCATGATCAGTAGCAGATTTTGCCATACGGTCATGAGCGATTAGTATTACATCTCCATCATGTGCAGCTTGAACAGCAGCACCGCCTGAACCTTCAGTAGTCAAGATAATAACGTCTACACCTAATGTAATTAAAGCTTCAACATTTGATTTTTCTTTACCTTCGTCACCATCTGAGAATAATATTAAATATTCATACCCAGCACCTAAATCATCTAATTCTTTGATGAAAAATGCACCGTCTTGATTTGCCCATCTTTCTTCAGCTGCGTCTGGTAATACAACTCCAATTTTAACTGCAGAGTCATTGTTACCACATGAAGCTAATGATACAACAAGCAATGTTAATAGAACTAAACTAATAAATTTTTTCATTTCTTATCTCCTTTTTATTTTTTATTTGTTAAGTACAATAAATGTACCAGTCCCCTAATTATTTTGAGGTAAATAATCTTCCTCTTGTGCTTCGCGAATCTTGTCTTTTAATTTATTATAAGTACCTTGAGCATTTGTGAACTTATATTCATACTCAATAATATCTTCTTTATTTAATTTCTTAGCTTCTTGTAATTCTTTTTGTGCTAAATTAAATGCTGCCTTAGAAGCTATTAATTCTTCTTTGTATCTTTGTTTTGCAAAATGGATTCCGACTAAATCAATTGGTCTAACATTTCTTGTGTAAATATCAAACACAACTGCAAGCAATAATACTGATCCTAGAATAATTGGTTCCATATTTGCGTCAATACCAGCTAAAGCCATTCCATTTTTTAATGACATAATAACAATCGATCCAATAACCGCATTGATTATTTTACCGATACCACCACTCGCGCTTGTACCACCAATGAACGCAGCGGCAATAGCATATAATTCCCAGAACGGTCCATAGTTAGGTGAAGCACTTTGTAATCTACATACATACATTACCCCTGAAATAAGAGCTAGTACACCCATAGAAATAAAGACAATTATAATAATTTTTTCAACACTTATTCCAGATAATTCCGCAGCTTCTGGATTTCCACCCACTGCATATATTCTTCGGCCAAGCGTTGTTTTTGTAGTCATAAAATGGTAAAAAGCAACAACTACTACTGTAATTAATAATAAATATGAAATACCCTTATTTGATGCAAATATATAAATAAGATAGCCTAAAATTCCTGTCATAAATACTATTTTTGTAATAAATAATTCAATTTTTTCATTTGGAATACCAAGTTTAAAATTTTTCTTTCTACCCAGAATTCCAGAAACGACAATTCCAATCAATAATAATACTCCTAATCCTAGAGTAATCATATCGAACCCACCAACCTCAACAGTTGGAAAATATCCGATTCCAAGTTTTAAGAAGAAATTATTGGTAGTTGGAATATATCTTGAATTTGTTTTAAGCATTAAAAATCCTTTGAAAATAAACATTCCAGCTAGTGTTACAACAAATGATGGAACTTTAATCTTTGCTACAAAATAACCTTTGATAATACCAACGATTATAGTTATTACCAAAGCTCCAATAAGTGCAACAATAATAGATTGATTGCTATTTTCAACCGCTACTACAACGTATGCTCCAAGAAATGCACCTAAGTATCCTACCGATAAGTCAATTTGTCTTGTAACAATGACTAATGTCATCCCAACTGCAAGTACGGAAACGTATGCAGTTTGATTCAATAGATTTGTAAAGTTAATTGGCGCTAGAAATATCCAATTAGTCATTATACCAAATGTAATGAATATTACTACCAACGCTATATACATTCCGTAATCACGTATGTTTGTACGAAACATAGAGATTAGGGTTAAGAAATATTTTCGAATTTTCCATATAATATTTTGGAAAAGTCCTAATTTTTTGTTTTTTTCCATACCGGACCTCCTATAAGGTTGCGCTTTTCATAATTTTTTCTGGTGTAGCATCTTCTATATCATATTCGGCAGTTTGTACGCCTTCAGCAATAACATAAATGCGATCACACATACCTAATATTTCAGGTAATTCAGAAGAAATAATGAGAATACTCATTCCCTGAGCAACTAAATCATTAATTATTGTATAAATTTCATATTTAGCTCCAACATCGATTCCTCGAGTTGGTTCATCTAAAATCAATATTTTTGGATCCGAGAATAACCACTTACCTATTTGTACTTTTTGTTGATTCCCACCACTTAAGTTATTCACTTGTTGAAATATGGATGGTGTTTTAATATCAATTGCCTTCACATAATGTTCAGCAAATTTATTCTGTTTTGTAAAATTCAAAATACTGAATCTTGATATCTTCTTTAGATTTGATATCGTAATGTTTTGACTAATTGTTTCTAATAAAATAAGTCCGTCTTTTTTTCTATCTTCCGATACATATGCAATTCCTTGATCGATTGCATCTTTCGGAGAATTTAAATTAACTGATTTGTTAAATGCTATAATTTTTCCTGTAATCCTATAATGTTTAGGATTCCCAAATATACTGTGAGCCAATTCTGTTCTACCAGCACCCATCAGTCCTGCTAATCCAACTACTTCTCCTCTACGCAACTTGATGTTTGCATCGGATACAATGTATCGATTTAATTGTTTATCAAATGAATTTAGGTGAATGGTTTCTAAAACCACTTCTCCACTTTTAAATTTTGGCCTTTTAGGAAAAATATCTTCTATCTCTCTACCAACCATGTTCTTTATAATCTCTTGTTCATTGATATCCTTACGATCCATTCTTATGATCGTTTTTCCATCTCTTAGAACGGTTAAAGAATCCGCAATTGCTTCTACTTCTTTTAATTTATGAGAAATCATAATAGAAGTAATTCCTTTTTTCTTTAATTCTTTTAAAAGATTTAGTAGATTTGCACTGTCATCTTCATTTAATGCAGCTGTCGGTTCATCTAGAATTAGAAGCTTAACATTTTGACTCAATGCTTTAGCAATCTCAACTAATTGTTGTTTCCCAACACCTAACGAAGATACCAAACTATATATATCAACATTTAAGCCAACCATATCTAAATACTTCTTAGCCAATTCTTTTGTTTTATCCCAGTTTATAATTTTGCCGGCTTTTTCAACTTCATGTCCTACAAATATATTTTCATATACCGTTAAATTTGGAAATAAAGCTAATTCTTGATTGATAATAATAATACCATCAGAAACCGAATCTCTAATCCCGTGAAAATGTTTTATATTTCCGTCAAAATAAATATCGCCATCGTAACTTCCATATGAATAAATACCGCTAAGAACTTTCATTAAAGTGGATTTCCCGGCCCCGTTTTCTCCGACGATAAAGTGGATTTCACCATTTTTAACGTAGATATTAACTTCGTCGAGAGCTTTTACTCCTGGAAATGATTTTGTAATAGAATTCATTACCAAAATATTTTCTTGATCCAAAATATCACCTCTTATCTGTAAAATACAGTCTTTGTGTTAACTGCTATGTATTTAGTCTAATTTGCTAAGAACTGAAAATTATTATTCCTATTGTTTAGTTTAACATTTCAACTATGATTTGTAAAGGGCTTTCCTAATATAAATGAGCATTATTATGCTTTTTCTTTCAGCTATGATAAAGAGTTTTTATAGCTGGGTACAGCTTTATATAATCATTAAATTTTGCATTGTATTTTTTAGTGTTTTCTTTTACTGGTTTAAATTCTTTGTCTAACTGTATAATTTTTTCGCATGCATCATTTACATTTTGAAATTCTTGACAGCCAACCATAGCCAGTATTGCAGCCCCTAATGCTGGGCCTTCTTCTGATGCTAATTTGAGAACTTTCACATTAAATATATCTGCTATCATCTGTGCCCATACGTCACTTTTAGCGCCACCGCCAGTAATCCGAACTTTGGAAATGTTTACTCCTAGATTTTGTATCAAATCAAAGGATTGTTTTAATGCAAAGGTTACACCTTCGACAACTGCTCGATCCATATGTGCTTTGTTATGATGAATTCCAAACCCAAATAATACTCCTTTTGCGTAAGGATTATTGATTGGTGCTCTTTCTCCAGTTAAATACGGTAAGAAGAATACGGTATCATCGATGTTTGTTTCCGAAAGATTTTGGTAGAAAGAGTCATAGTCCTTATCTGTAAAGATCGTTTCGTTCCACCATTTCATAGCACCGGCTGCATTTAACATCACAGCCATTATATGAAAGGTTCCATTTGCATGTGCATAGGATTGAAAATAACTTTCTCTATCGACTTTATACTGATCACTAGAAACAAATATAACTCCACTTGTCCCTAAACTTAAACTACATTCTCCATCATTAACAATACCAACACCAACCGCACCAACTGCTTGATCTCCGCCGCCAGCAATGATGTTTACGTCTTGTTTAATTTTTAAAATATCTTTATGTTCCTGCGTTAACCGTCCAACCACTTCATAACTTTCGTATACTTTTGGTAATAAATCTTCATGTATTCCTAATATATCCAGCATTTCTGAACTGTATTTTTTATTCTTACAATCAAAATATAGTGTTCCTGATGTATCCGACACATCACTAGCAAACTCACCAGATAATTTATATATTAAGTAGTCTTTTGGCAACATGATTTTTTTTATTTTTTGAAACACTTCAGGCTCATTATGTTTCACCCAAAGAATCTTTGGTGCAGTTAAACCAGTTAAAGCTATATTTCCTGTATATTCTAGCAATCTATCTATACCAATTTCATTGTTTAGATAGTCTACTTCTTTGGTAGTTCTTTGGTCATTCCACAAAATTGCATTTCTCAATATTTGATCATGTTCATCAAGAAGTACTAGTCCATGCATCTGTCCTGAGAAACTAATCCCATTGATTTGGTTTTCAAATCCAACAACCAATTCTTTCAATGCTTCCATTGTTTGAGTATACCAATCGTTTGGATTTTGTTCGCTCCAAGATGCATGCGGAAAAATTAAATCATAGTTTTTAGACACGGTTCTTTGAATCACTCCGTCTCTAGAAACCAAAATTGTTTTTACACTACTTGTCCCCAAATCGATACCTATATACATATCATTCCCTACCCTATAATATATTGATTTAATACCGCTTCTAAATATTCTTGTTTTCCTGATTCATTCTTATCCAATTCTTTTTTATTTAATAGATATGCTTCCAACTCTTTGAATCCTACTTCGTTCGCTACGATTTTCTTGCCGATTCCATCGTTGTATGAACGATATCGTTCTTTTAAGTTCTCTTCAAATACATTGTCTTCGAATAATTTCACAGATTTTCTTAAACCAGCTGCATAAGTATCCATTCCAGCTATATGAGCGATTAGTAGATCTTCTTTTGTGAAAGAACTTCTTCTTACTTTCGCATCAAAGTTTAATCCGCCAGTTTTAAATCCGCCACCACGAAGAATTTCATACATCGTTAATGTTGTATCATAGATATTTGTTGGAAATTGATCGGTATCCCATCCAAGTAATAAATCCCCTTGGTTCGCATCCACGCTTCCCAACATATCATTATCTACAGCTATGCGGATTTCGTGGTTCATAGTATGCATAGCTAGTGTTGCATGATTGGTTTCAATGTTTAATTTAATATCGTTATCCAATCCATATTTTCTTAAGAATGATATTACAGTTGCACTATCATAATCGTATTGATGTTTCATTGGTTCTTTTGGTTTTGGTTCAATATAGAATTGCCCATGGAATCCAATTTCTTTCGCATATGCAACAGCCATTTTTAAGAATCTAGCAAAATTATCTTGTTCCAATAACATGTCGGTATTTAGAAGTGTTTCATACCCTTCTCTACCACCCCAAAAAGTATATCCAGCACCGCCAAGTCTATTTGTAATTTCAAGTGCTTTTTTGGTTTGTGCAGCTGCGAATGCAAAAATATCAGCGTTTGGACTAGTTGCAGCTCCATTTACATATCTTCGGTTGCTAAATAAATTCGCTGTACCCCATAAGAGTTTGATGCCAGTGCGTTTCATTTCAGCTTCTATTAAATCAACGATTACATCAAGATTTTTGTTGCTTTCTTCGATTGTTTTACCTTCTGGTGCGATGTCACGATCATGAAAACAAAAATATTCCAAGCCAAGTTTTTCCATAAATTCGAAAGCAACTTTCACTCTAATTTTTGCTTGATCCATATCATCTTTAGCATCATCATCCCAAGGACGTTCCATAGTTGCTGAGCCAAATGGATCTTGACCTGATCCAGTCATAGTATGCCAATAAGCCATTGAAAATTTTAAATGATCTTTCATTTTCTTTCCAAATATTACTTCTTCTGCGTTATAGTATTTAAATGCGAATGGATTGGTGCTTTTTGCCCCTTCGTAAGTAACGGTTTTAATGTCATTATAATATTTCATATATTTCTCCTTTTTATTTTATTTTAATTAGCGGTTTGCTAATCAAAGTGTTTTATTATATAATTTGTTTGAAAGAATAGGGTGATCTGATGAAAACAGGAAATTCTAAATTTATTAAAGAAACAAACATTAATCTTGTAATTGAGAAACTCGTTGAGTTAAAGGAAACTTCCAGAATTGAATTATCAAGAATAACAACTCTTAATAAGGCTACCATATCTTCTATCGTTCAAGAACTAGCAGATAAAAATATTGTTGTTGATCTTGATAAGAAACTTAAAACCAGTGGTAGAAGCGCTAATGCAATTGCACTAAATAAAAATGCTGGTAGAATCTTAAGTTTAGACTTACAAACTCAGTTACTGTATGGTGTGATTACAAATTTATATGGTGAAATTCTATTTGAAATCAATAAACCAATCGATAACCCTGAATTTAGTTCTTATCTATCTGTATTATTAGAAACTATAGATGAACTTATATCCAATACCTATGATTCCACTTATGGTGTGATTGGTATTGGTATCGGAGTATATGGTATTTTATCGAAAAGTAAAAAAATTGTGTTTGCTCCATTTTCTTCATGGAAAGATATAGAATTGAAAAAAATCATAGAAGATTACACCGGTATAAAAACGTATGTAGAAAATGAAGCAAACATTTCAGCGCTTGGGGAAATGATTGTATACGCTGATCAACAAAATTTAATCTCAATCAATGTTGGTATTGGTGTTGGATTGGGTATCATAATCGATAACAAACTCTACACTGGAAATAATGGCTACGCCGGAGAAATTGGCCATACGATATTGATTCCTAACGGTAAAGAATGTGTTTGCGGAAATCATGGCTGTCTAGAAAAATATATTTCTGATACAGCGATTATAGATCAATATTTTGAACAGACAAACACACAGATTTCCATCGAAGAATTCATCCTTAGATTAAAATCAAAAGATGAAGTTGCATTAAAAATTTACAGAGAATTTATTGATTATTTAAGCATCACTATAAATAATATATCTCAAATTTTAAACCCTCAAACAATTATCATGAATAGTAAGATTATAGAAAGTATTCCAGAAAGCATATCTCAAATAAAGAATAAATTACGCTCCCAAATAATGTCATTAGAAGTTCTTACTACTTCTACATTTAAAGCAAAAACAAATGTTCTAGGTTTAACTCATGTACTGATTCAAGAATTTCTTGAAATTGATAATTACAAAGTAAGATCTCACAATGAAACCCCTTTCTAAGATAGTTTATCACTTAAATTAAGTTTTGTAAAGAGGATTTTAAATTATTTTATGTATATCATATTTAAGTACAGATTAAACAAGTAATTCGTTTCAAAGAATACAAAACTCGAGAGCCTGAGCTGTCGAGTTTTTTTTGCTATTAGTTGGTTCTTTTCACTTTCAATATTTTAAAATAGAACGCCATGATTGGACTCAGTGTAAACGTCAATATAAAGCTACCTATATCCACAGCTCCAAATGTTCCATTTAAATGATAATAGGTTAAATATCCAAATACTAAACCAATACTTATCCCTAAGAATTCAATCATTAAACGAACGTATGTAATTCTCTTTGCCTTCAATATATTCATGAACATTAACATTAATTCATCAAATACAAATGCTGGAAAATTCGATTTTACGATTAACGTTAATCCAAGCGGCAATAATAAGGATCCAATAATATAAAATGTTAATTGAAATCCAAAAGCGATTGCTTCGCCTTCTTGAAAAACCACAATATTCCAAAAGTCAATAGATAAAGCCACTAAGAATATTGGTATTAACATAAATAAGAATTTTAGATTTCTTCTATAAATGATTACAATTAGCATAATAATCATAGATACACTAAACGAAATCATTCCCAGAGTTACCCATGAAAGTCCCTGATTCAATGTTAAGAAATCACGAATATTTATGGTAACGGTATCCCAAGCACCATTTCCTAGTGTAGATGCTTTCATTGTATTTACTGCAAAACCCAAAACAATAATCCCTAAAATATAAAACAACATATTTATTTTATTGTTCTTTATTAACTCTACAATTTTTTTCAAGTAATTATACCCCACTGTATACCTGTCATTTTGATTACAAACATATTATTCAAAAGGATACTTAAGATTAATTAAAGATCTTATTTTATCCAACATAACCATGCTTTTTCTTGTTTGATCATGCGTCATAATTGGGTTCTCAAGCAACCCATCTTCCAACGTTTCAACAAAACTATTAATTTCATAAGGGAATCCTTCTCCTATATGTGGATAATCAAATTCCTCATCATTCACGAACACTTTTTGACTGCGCCAAAAGTTATCTACAATAATGGTACCATGCTCAAATTTGATTACTCCTGGTGCATTTCTATCTTCTAAAAAACTAGACATGAGTGTAGCAGTTGAGTCATCTTCAAACGTAACATCCACAACACATTCTGTGTCTACTCCAGTTTTATAAAATTGAGCCTTCGCTTCCATTAATTTGATTTTTTGTTTTGTAAGGTTTAACGTATATGCCATTGGATATACACCCATGTCGAGTAAACTACCCCCAGCTAGATTCATGTTAAACAATCGCCCTTGGTCGCCACCTTTTCCCATAACTGAAAATCCAAATTCTAAATCTGCATGTATAAATTTACCAAGTTTATTGGAACTTACAACTTCTCTTACTTTTAATGTAGCTGGCAAAAAACGAGTCCACATTGCTTCCATTAACAGTGTGTTATTTTTTTTCGCTGTTTGTACCATTTGTTCAAACTGTTCTGTATTCACCGCAATTGGTTTTTCACACAGAACATGTTTTTTGTGATTCATAAATAGTATAGATTGCTCCATATGGAAGTTGTGTGGTGTTGCAATGTATACCGCATCAATTTTATCGCTTTTTGCCATCTCTTCATAACTACCAAACGCAAATTCAATATTGTGTTCGGTTTTAAATTCATTTGCTCTTTCTAAATTTCTTGATGCGACAGCTGTTGCTACAGCTCCCTCGCAATGCACGATGTCTCTTGCAAATTTCGCAGCAATTCCACCTGCTCCAACGATACCAAATCTAATCATTTCTATTCACCCTACTTTTCGTTTTATACTTTTTATATATACAGATAGTTTAACACTTAAATTATTCTTTGTAAAGTTAATAAACTTGTTAAAAACGTAAGAGACTAGAATCGGTTCCTAGTCTCTTTTTTTGATTG
>CAZSVN010000021.1:0-15368 GCA_964610285.1 uncultured Candidatus Izemoplasmatales bacterium | reverse complement strand
TAATTATGATATAATGATACTAATTATTTTTTAAGGTGAAGCTATGAAAAAAACTAGAATATGGGAGCTTGACTTCTTAAGAGGGTTTGCAATTGTAATGATGATTTTTGATCATCTCAATTATGACCTTCGAAACTTGGATAATTATTTTAATAATTTTAGTGAAGTGAATAACTCTGCATTTAATTGGTTGAACAATATAGCCAATTTATATTGGGGTTCGGAACTACGCTTCTTTGGGCATATATTCTTTGTTGCATTATTCTTATTAATATCCGGAATTAGCTTTACATTTTCCAAATCGAATTTAAGTCGAGGAATTAAATTATTGATAGTTGCTGGTTTAATTACAGGAATAACCGCTTTAATTGAAAACATAACTGGCATTCGGATGTTTATCGTATTTGGAATCATCCATATGTATGCATTCGCGACGTTGATTACGTATGTATTCCGAAAAATTTGGAATAATGATATTTTCATTTTTACGATAGGTGCACTAATCATTTTATATGGTATTTCCTTTCAGTTTTGGGAATTGCATTATACATCCACGTTGGAACTTGCTGACATGCCAGGAATCATCCTTGGGACCACCGCATTCGGCGCTGATTACTTTGGATTAGTTCCTTATACTGGAATTATCATGATTGGTACGGTTATTGGAAGTCTGTTCTATAAGAATAAGGTTACTTTAATGCCAAGTGCAAAAGTAACAGAAAAGAATGTTTTTACATTTGTTGGTAGACATTCATTAATCATATTTTTAACACATCAATTTGTATTGTTTGGATTGGTATTTATTATAGGATATCTATTTGGATATCGAATGTAAATTGGGAGGATTAAATGGAAGTTAATAAAACATTGTATGAAACGGTACTGGAAACATCGAAAAAATATCCTACAAATAACGCTTTGTTATTTATGGGAAAATATTTTAATTACAAAGAATTCATTCAAAAAGTAGACTCGCTATCCGGAGGCTTTTTTGAGCTTAACATCTCTAAGGGTGATGTTGTAACACTCGCAATGCCGAACGTATTTGAAGCGATATTCGCGTTTTACGCTTTGAATAAACTAGGGGTTATCTGTCATATGGTTCATCCATTGACACCTGTGATTCAAATGGAGAAATTCATGAAAACTACAAGATCTAAGCATCTTATAATTATGGATACATTTTTTAATCATTATAAAGATCTATTGAAAAATGAATCCACAACACTAATTTTAACTAGCCCTGTAAATGAATTTGGCTTCGTAAAAAAGATTGGTTACAAGATTCTAAATAAGTCTAAATTAAAAGGGATAGAATATGGAATTAGAATACTAAATCTTAAAAACCTATATTCTAAAACCATTATTCCGCCAGTAGAAGTAGAACCAAAGAAAACTGCTTTTTTATTACATTCTGGAGGTACTTCTGGTGAACCTAAAACCATTGAGTTATCCAATTATGCAATCAATACGTTAGCCTCTTCAGTGCCATATGTAATGGGCTTGGAGGATTTTCAAGACAAACATATGTTAGCGGTATTGCCAATGTTTCATGGGTTTGGACTCTGTATGGGTGTTCATGGGCTGCTTATGTGTGGTGGGGTAGACACGCTAATGCCAAAATTTTCTAGTGAAGAAGCTGTAAAATTAATCAAGAAAAATCAATGTAATTTTATTATTGGAGTACCTTCTTTGTTCGAGAGTTTACTGAAAGATGAAAACTTCCGATCCACGAGTGTAAAAAACATTGATCGAACCTATGTTGGAGGAGATTATGTAGCTGCTGATTTGAAGAAACGATTTGATGATGTCATGGCTTATTATTATTCTAAAGCACGTTTGTCAGAAGGATATGGTCTTACAGAAGTGGTTACGGTGTCTTGTGTAAACACGTTGAAATATAATAAAGAAGGAACAGTAGGAAAACCGTTACCAGGAATACAAATGGGTATTATTAACCAAAAAACAAAAGAGTTATTAGAAGCTGATGTAGCTGGAGAAATCGTTATTAATGGACCTACTATGATGAATGGATATTTAAATGATCCTGAAGCTACTAAAGAAACAATTATTGATATCAACGGCCTACCATGGGTAAGAACTGGAGACTTAGGTTTCATAGATGCAGAAGGTTATGTGCATTTCAAGCAACGCTTAAAACGCATTATTAAAGTTTCGGGAATGCCTGTTCTTCCTGCAGAAATTGAAAACTTATTGATGAATCAAGAAGAAGTAAGTGAAGTAGCGGTTATCGGAAAATTAGATCGAGCAAAAGGATCACTCATAAAAGTATTCATTGTTTGGAATAAAGGGAAAACACCGCTTTCTGACGAAGCAATTAAAGAATTAGTAAAAACCAATATATCCAATTATGCAGTGCCTTCTGAGATTGTTGTTATGGAAAGTTTGCCGAAAACAATTATTGGAAAACCAAATATCTTAGAACTAGAAAAAATGTAAAAAAAAATCCTCGAAATGAGGATTTTTTTAAAATAATCTTTTTTCCATGTCGCGGAAGAAATAAACAACTAGTTGAGTTATATATTCTTGAATTTTTCTGATGTTGTTTACATTTTCTTTAAACACATGAAATACAGCTTCGATGAAACTTTGTGCTAGTACACTTAGAAAATAACGATCGAATTGTCTTGGATAAAAACCGTTTATCTTACTAACTACAAGTTTTTCTAATTGAGATTTAACTTGTTGATAATGAGTGCCTTCGGAATTGTATATCATTATAAATACTTCTCTTGTATAAGGTTTTAATACATTGATGACGTATTGTACTAATTGATTTACATCTTCTTGACTATCGATTCTTGTAACATGAAGTTTTTTATCAAAACTTTCTAAATCATCAATAGCTCTTTGTGCAGGTAGTAAAATTTCATTGAACAGTTCTTCTTTGTTCGTATAATAACGATAAATATTTCCAACTGTTATGTTTGCATTATCCGCAATTCTTCTCATGTTTGCTTTTTGAAATCCATTTTGGAAAAATTCAGTTATCGCACCGTCAACGATCGAGTTTCTTACTGTTTCCTTTAAAACTTGCATAACCTACCTCCTATAACATATTTTTTTTTGTGAATTCTGTAAGTAAATAATTATTTATGTATAATTCATTATAAACTATCAGATCTGACAAAGCAAATGATTTACTTGAAAAAAATAAAAAAACCGCTAGGAATAATCGTTTTACGCCATATGATGTCGTGTATCACATGAAAATCATTGTTTTTACATGAAAACATTTTTTTAAATAGTATTGCTTTATTGACATGTATGTCTTTATTTTATATAATTTTATATATATGCATTTAAGGGGTGAATTTAATGAAAAAGTTTTTTGGTAGTTTTTTAATCGTAGTTATCGTACTTTTAGTATCTTTGGCTGCAGTACCATGGAACAATATTTCTCAATGGGGAGTATCGCTTCCAGTTTTAACGAATTATGAAATGTACATCAAAGGTGGAATTGCAGGAATAGCACTTATAGTAAGTTTAATTTATTTATTAATTGCTAACAGTGAATACAACAATTACAATTATGTAAATCGCAATACTGCACGAACCGCTTTCTTACCATTATATATATTTTCAATAAGTATTTTAATATACGGTGGCTTATTAAATTATTATATTTATACAATTACCCCAAATACCACTAACTTATTGATTGTTGGTTTCTTTGGTGTTGTTGCTTTAACTATGATGGTGTATGGGCACATATTTGCAAATACGTTTAGAGAAGAGAGTAATGGAAAACGAATCGCACATTTTATATTCTTATTTGAACTAGCTGTATTATCTGCTGGAATAACTTTTTGGTTCTATACATATAAAGTAACCAATTACGCATCCATGGATTCATACTACTTTGCATTAGTAGCAGCAGTAGGAATTGTTTTGTATATTCTTCATATCATCTTCACATCTGTTGGTAAAAAACGCCATGCGGAAGAAGAAGAATTAGAATCTGAAATTCAAGATATTGAGCAACATTCTAACAAACCGTCTTTAGAACCACAAACGAAAAGGAAAACCAAAAAAGGTCAAGAAACTAAAACTTTCGTAAAACAAAAAGATGGTAAGAAGACAATGATTGTTTCAAACTCTCAAACTATTGTATCTTCAGAAAATAATTTTGATCCAACCAATATGATTTATGAAGATGTAACCGTTGATCCAGAATTCACAAAAACAACTGCAGCATCCAATGCTCCAAATTCTATTGAATATTATATTGAAAAACCAAAAATGTTTAAACCATTAGATCCTACGTTTGATCAATTAGTAGCCTACGTAAGAGAATTACCTCAAGTAGTTACGAAATTAGACGATGATAGAATTACCTTCTATGTAGATAGAAAACCATTCTTAGTACTAATGAATTTAGGGAATTACTATCGTATAGCGTTTAAATACGATTTAGAAAAAGGGATTCGATTAATCATTAAATATCCAACGATTTCTAAGAATAAAAGTACAAGAGATGAGTTATGGTTTAAAGCAAATAATTATGGGGATATTCCAAAAGATGTGGTATATCAAATTGTAAAATCTTCATACGATAGTATTAATTTTTAAAGCAACTTTTATAAGTTGCTTTTTTTTTATAAAATTTTAGTCAAAGTAATTGAATGAAAGGGTTATACATGATAATATATATAAGAGGTGATTAATTATGAAAATTCAAGAGGTTGAAGCCCTTAAACAGGCGATACTTGACAAGAAAAATTCTTTATCTGAAAGTGAACTTAAAAATATATGTGAAGATTTCGATAAACGCTATATTTATGATTCAACGACATTTGAAAATGGCGACTTCACTTTTGAAGATGTAATTTTCTTGTTAGAAGACCATTCTAGACAGTTTCCTGACAAAAGCGAATCTGTGAGAAAAGCAATCATTAACAATTACCATGCAATAAAAACAACTCACCGTTTAGTAAAAGCAGGACAGCAATTTGACGCTACCATTGTAAAAGATTTACATCAATCATTAGTAGATGGAATCATGAACGGCGGAGCTTATAGAACAAGAGATTTATTTATTCTTGGTGCGAAACACGTGCCACCTACATACTTGAAAATTTATAGCAAAATGGACCGCTATTTTGCAGATTTAAATGATCCTGATTTAAAAGGTTTGGAAAAAGCTGCATTTGCACACTTACAAATCTTAAAAATCTATCCTTTTATGGATGCCAATGGTAGGCTTGCAAGACTCCTACTCAATTTCCAATTGGAATTGGAAGGGTTCCTACCAATATCTATTAAAAAAGAATTAAGAGATGAGTATTATAAAACCATCGATGAATACAAAATTAACAAAAAAATTGAACCATTTACAGAATTTATAGCTCAGTTAGAAGCAAAAAGAATAAAAGAATTTTTAGAGAGAGACTGATTCTCTCTTTTTGTTGGAGGCCAATATGATTTATGTAAATTTCCCTTTTTCAAAGAGACAAAGATTATCTTTTTATTTAGCAACGGAAGAGTATCTTGCAAAATATTATCCTGTAGCAGAATATTTCTTTATGTGGCAAGTGAATCCTACTGTTATTTTTGGTCGGAATCAATTGATTGAAAATGAAGTGAATTTAGACTATGTAAAACGAAACCATATCGAGTTTTATAGAAGAAAATCAGGAGGTGGGTGTGTTTACTCTGATCCTTCTAACATTATGTTTTCTTTTATAACACCAACATTTAACAAAGATTTTGTGTTTCAAAACTACTTGGAAAAAGTAGTGAATCTTTTACAAAAGCTGGGATTAAACGCCTATTTTTCAGGCAGAAATGATATTTTAGTTGATGGCATGAAAGTCTCTGGAAATGCATTTTACAGAGTAAATAACCGCTCTGTAGTACATGGCACGATGTTGTATAACACCGATTTAAGTGTTATGGTAAAAGCCATTACCCCAGATAATGAGAAATTGATTTCTAAAGGAATTGATTCTGTTCGTAGTCGAGTAACCAACATATTAGATCATTTGGATATCTCTATTGAAGATTTCAAATTGCATTTCAAGGATAATATTGCAAGTGAGTCTTTGATTTTGACAGAACAAGATATTATTGGAATTCGTGAAATTGAGGAACATTACTTGAAAGAAGAATTTATTTACGGCAAAAACCCAAACTACACGATTCATAAAAAAGGAAAAACTGAAGCAGGAATTATTGAAATATCCCTTGAACTAAGAAACAATATTGTCAAAAACATCGATATGCTTGGGGATTATTTCTTGATTGAAGATGCAGATGAATTTTTGGATTTATTTAAGGGTATTGAATTTGATAGAAAAGCCTTTTCACATGTTCTAGGTTCAATAGATATTAGTGAATATATATATAATTTAAAAAAAGAAGAGTTTTTGAAAATTTTATTTAATTAAACTCCATAATTTTGATATAATAATTTAGAGGTGCTATTTATGCAAAAAATAAAACAAACATGTCTTTTTAATGAACATTTAAAACTAGGTGCTAAAGTAGAAGAATTTGCTGGATATGAAATGCCAATTGTATATACAACTATCAAAGAAGAACACAGAGCTGTTCGCGAAACGGTTGGAATGTTTGACGTTAGTCATATGGGCGAATTTATCGTCAAAGGTATTGATTCGACAAGATTTGTCGACCATATTTTCACAAATTCTATTGTAGAGAAAGAAAATGGTTCGGTAACTTATGGAATGATGCTGTATCCAAATGGTACTATTGTAGATGATTTACTGGTTTACAAAGTACACACAGAAGAGTATTTTTTAGTAGTAAACGCTAGCAACATCGCAAAGGATTATGAAAGGGAAATCAAAAAAACAGAATCATTTGACGTAAACATAACAAACGATACTGAAGAAAATTCAGAAAATGCTATAAAAAGAACACAGGCAGAAATGAAAATTTTCGAATTGTTGGATATTGATTTGAGTTCTTTGGAATTTTTCCATTTTGGAAATTATTATTTTGAACAGTATCCTTTATTAATATCGCGTACTGGTTATACTGGTGAAGATGGTTTTGAAATCTACGCAGATGCAACGGCTATTGTTGAACTTTGGCAAAGATTATATAAAGGTCAAGTTGTTCCTTGTGGATTAGGTGCTAGAGACACCTTGCGTTTTGAAGCAGCATTACCACTATATGGCCATGAGATTTCGGACGAAATCACACCGTTAGAAGCGGGATTAAAAATGTTTACAAAGTTGGACTCGGATTATGATTTTATTGGGAAAAACGCACTTTTAAAACAAGCAGAAGAAGGCCTTACAAGAAGAGTTGTTGGAATAGAATTAACCAAAACATCTGTGCCAAGAGCTGGATATCCTGTGTATGTGAAGGAAGAAGTTGTTGGTTTTGTAACGACTGGATATTTGTCCATAACTGTTGGTAAACCAATTGCTTTGGCTATGATTAACAAACCATTTAATAGAAAAGATTCTGTTGTGGAAGTCAAAATCAGAGATAAAATGATTCCTGGTTTTGTTAGAGATAAAAAATTCTTAAAAAAGAACTATAAATCAAAGGGGGTTTAATATGAGCAAAGTAGTAGAAGGATTATTGTATTCAGATGATCACGAATGGGTAAAAAAATTAAATGATAATGAAGTATTGATAGGAATCACGGATTTCGCAGCGAGCGAATTGGGTTCTGTCGTATTTGTTGATTTACCAGAAGTAGGAGATTCCGTTGTTGCTAATTCGGAATTTGGTGCTGTTGAATCTGTTAAGGCAGCGTCTGATTTGATGTCTCCTGTGTCAGGTGAGGTACTTGAAATGAATGACGACCTTGTTGGTGAACCAGAATTGGTAAACGAAGATGCATTTGCAGCCTGGTTTATTAAAGTAAAACTAAGCAAACCAGAAGAGTTAGATAAATTATTAAGCGCTGAAGAATACAAAAAAATCGTTTAGGAAAAGGAGAAGTATATTCATTTTTTAAATTGATATACAACAAAACCATGTTTAAGTATTTTCCGCACACAAAAGAAGATATCGATCAAATGCTTAAAACATTGAAGATTTCTTCGATAAATGAATTGTTTAGTGGAATTGATAAAAATGTATTGTTGCAAGAGGCGTATGATTTAAAACCCGAAATGTCGGAGTTAGAAGTTCGAGAATATTTTAAAGAGTTGAGTGATCAAAACCAAGTATTGACTGTTTTTTCTGGTTTAGGGTTATATGATCATTATCAACCTTCTGTTATTGATGCTATTACATCAAGACAAGAATTCTTAACATCTTATACACCTTACCAACCAGAGATTTCTCAAGGAACGTTGCAATATATCTTTGAATATCAATCAATGATTCAAGCGTTAACCGGTTTAGACGTATCAAATGCTTCGATGTATGATGGGTCAACCTCAGCTGCAGAAGCATGTTTTATGGCTTGCAGTATTGCTAGAAAAAATAAAATTTTAATTTCCAAAACATTGAATCCGAACACGATCAATGTGATCAAAACATATTTAAAATTTAAGGGATATGAATTTGAGTTTGTTGCTAGTAAAAATGGTGTGTTCGATATCGAAGACTATCAAAACAAAATGACCAATGAAGTTGCTGGTGTTATCGTTCAAAATCCAAACTTTTTTGGAATTATTGAAGAGTATACTGGAGTAGCTGATTTGGCTCACGAACATAAAGCATTGATGATTCAAAGTAGCGATATCAGTACATTAGCGGTTTTGAAATCTGCTAGAGAAAATGGCGCAGATATTGCTTGTGGAGATTGCCAAAGTTTAGGTATGCCACTTGCGTTTGGTGGACCAACTCTTGGTTATTTGGCAACGATTAAGAAACATGTTAGAAAGTTGCCAGGTAGAATCTGTGGTTACACCCAAGATACAACTGGAAGACGTTCTTTTGTATTAACGTTACAAGCTAGGGAACAACATATCAGACGCAGTAAAGCCAACAGTAACATCTGTTCAAACCAATCGTTAATGGCTTTATATGTTACTGTATATATGTCTTTGATGGGGACAACTGGTTTACAAGAAGTGAACAAACTGTCGTATCAAAATGCCCATTATTTATATGAAAGATTGTTAAAAACAGGAAAATTTTTTGATCGTTTTTCACAACCATTCCTAAAAGAGTTTGTATTAGAAACTAGTATATCTCACGAACTGCTAATGGAAGCATTATTAGAAAAAGGTTTCTTTGGAGGTTTTTCTTTAGAAAGCATCTCCGAAGAATATGAAAATCTGATAAATTTCGCTGTAACAGAAAAACGCACAAAAAAAGAAATCGATGAATTCCTTACTGTATTGGAGGGATTATCATGAAATACGATACATTAATATTTGAATTATCAAAAACAGGTAGAAGGGGTTATTCTTTACCGAAAGAAATCTATCCTAATTATGACATCTTAGACTTAGGGAAACATCTAAGAACAGATGAGTTAGTACTACCAGAAGTCAGTGAATTGGATTGTGTAAGGCACTATACCAATATATCGAAGAAAAATTTTGGCGTTGAAAACGGCTTTTATCCATTGGGTTCATGCACGATGAAATACAATCCGAAAATCAATGAAGAAATTGCCAAAAGTTTTTCTTTTGCAAATCTTCATCCAAATCAACCCATTAGAACAGTGCAAGGTGCTTTAAGAGTCTATTACGAGTTGCAAACAGCACTTAGCACTATATCTGGTCTTAGTGAATTTTCGCTTAACCCATATGCAGGAGCTCATGGTGAACTCGTTGGGTTGATGATTATGAAAGAGTATCATATATCCAGAAATGATACGAAAAGAACAAAGGTAATCATTCCTGATTCTGCGCATGGTACGAATCCGGCATCCACAGTTGTATGTGGCATGGAAGTAGTAGAAATTGCATCTAACGATCGAGGAATGGTTGATATTGAAGCATTAAAAGCGGTATTAAGTGATGAAATTGCTGGGATGATGTTGACAAATCCGAATACTTTAGGTATATTTGAAAATGAAATATGCGAAATTACTAAATTAGTTCATGAAGCAGGAGGGTTAATGTATTATGATGGAGCAAACCTCAATGCTTTGTTAGGACAAGTTAGACCTGGCGATATGGGTTTTGATATTATGCATATCAATCTTCACAAAACATTCTCGACTCCACATGGTGGAGGAGGACCAGGGGATGGACCTGTTGGAGTTGTGGATTTCTTAACCGAGTTTTTACCGAATCCTAAGGTGAAAACACTAGATGGATATTATTATGTCGCTAATGAGGCCGATTCTATTGGCCAAATTTCTTCATATTTTGGAAATTACCTAGTAGAGGTAAGAGCGTATTCGTATATTCTTAATTTAGGAAAAGAACACTTAATGGAAGTTGGTGGTCTTGCGACCCTAAATGCAAACTATATTCGTCAAGAATTAAAGGATGATTATTATTTACCAATACAAGGATATTGTATGCATGAAGTCGTATTTGATGGATTGAAAGATAATCCAAATGAGATTCGCACATTAGACGTTGCAAAACGCTTATTGGATTATGGCATGCATGCCCCAACAATATATTTCCCGCTTTTGTTTCATCAAGCAATTATGATTGAACCTACAGAAACAGAATCACTTCAAACAATTGATGAATTTATAGCGGTAATGAAGCAAATTGCACAAGAAGCAAAAACAGATCCAGAGTTATTAAGAAATGCTCCTATGACTACTCCGATAAGTAGAACTGATGAAGTCTTTGCAGCAAAAGCTATGATTTTCTGCTACAAAGACTATTTAGAATATAGCAACAGTAAGGAATGATTATATGGATATTTTTGGACTATTTGGCGTTATTGATGTTGTAATTGTATTAACCGTAATTTTATTTGCAGTAATCGGTTGGAAAAAAGGATTCTTAGAAAAAGTTATCGATATGGCTTCTTCCGTATTTGGACTGATTGCTTCCATTTTATTAGCTAGACCGTTTTCTACTGTATTAAGAGGTTGGTTTGGCGAAACCATGGAAAGTAGCATCCATGATTACTTGCTCACAAGAAGCCCTGACTTTGCCAATGCATTGTCAGAAACTTCATTAAGATCTGCCTTAGAAGGGTTGAGCCTTCCAGATTTTATGGTGCAGTGGATTGTGGACTCGGTAGATTTTAGCCAAGTTGCAACATCTATTATTGATTCGGTTACTCCATTGATTCTAACGTTGGCATTATTATTTCTATCATTTATAACGTTATTCTTTGGTTCCATGATTGTATTTTTCTTGTTAAGAATATTAGCAAGAGGAATTACATCTGTTCCCATTATCAAACAAGTTGATAAATTCTTTGGCTTAGTGTTTGGACTTTTAAAAGTTGCTTTATTGATATACATTTTACTGTTTATTTTAGCACTTGTAACCAATATACCAGCAATTAATAATTTTATTTGGGAGTTCTTAGAAGTTGATATGCAGTTATTAACTGATAAGTTTAGGTTGAGTAAATATCTCTACGATAACAATTTACTTAAAAATGTAATTAACGTCTTTGTATCAATTGTATAAAAAAGTAAAAGCGCTATTTATAGCGCTTTTCTAATACTTTAATATTTCATTTTTAAGAACTTCTACAATTTCAATTTGAGGAATTTTTCGTTTTTTCATTCCGTCTATAAAGAGCAACGCTTCAGATTTTCCACCAGCTACAGCGATATTTGCTTCCTTTGCTTCACCAGGGCCATTAACAATGCATCCCATGATCGCTACAGTAATTTTTTTGTTGATGGTTTGCAAAAACGATTCGATTTCTGTAACGATAGGAATCATATCATATTGAATCCTACCGCAAGTTGGACAACTAATTAATTTTGGCTTATCGTATAAACCTAAGTTTGAAAGAATTTCTTTTGCTACGTTAATCTCTGCTACTGGATTAGCTGTTAAGGATACTCGAATAGTAGAGCCTATTCCTTGATTTAAAAGGATCCCCAAACCAATAGAACTACTAATAGCTCCTGAAAATTCTGTTCCAGCTTCGGTAACTCCAAGATGCAAAGGATATGGAAATACTTCTGCAGCTAATTCATTTGCTTTTACGGTATCCAAAACATTTGATGATTTTAAGGATATGATAATATCTTGAAAATCATATTTTTCTAATAACGACACATGATATTTAGCGGACGCTACCATAGCTTCAGGTGTTGGCTTTCCATATTCTTCCAAGATATGTTTTTCTAAGGAACCAGAATTAATTCCAATACGTATAGGAACTTGATGTTTCTTGCAAGCATCAACAACGAGTTTCACACGCTCATCACTACCGATATTGCCAGGATTAATTCTTATTTTATCGATTCCAGACGCAATAGATTCTAATGCTAATTTATAGTCAAAATGAATATCAGCAACAAGTGGAATTTGAATTTGCTTTTGTATTTCTTTAATAGATTTTGCATCTTCCATATCCAAAATAGCAACTCTAACAAGTTGACATCCGACCGCTTCTAGTTGTTTGATTTGCTTAACGGTAGAAGACACATCTTTTGTTTGTGTATTGGTCATAGATTGAATGATAATTTGATTGGTCCCACCAATGGTTATACTTCCAATTTTAATTGGTCTTACTTGATTTCTTGTATACATAGCATCACCTACTAGTATTATACTACATATTAAAATATGATTACAAAAAAATAGTGAAAAATTGAAATTCTATGTTAAAATAATAGGGAAGGATGTGAGTGTGTTGATTGAAATCAGAGGCATTGGAATATCTGGACAAAAAGGTAGTGGAATTGCTTATATTTACGAAAAAAAATCTAGTGAATATCATGTGGTTGGTAAGATAGATCCAACTATTGAAAAACAAAAATTAGTGGAGATTAGAGAAAAATCAAAATTGAATATCTCGGAGTTATATAGTAAGGCCCAAGAAGATAACGTGGACACAGCAGAGATATTCATGACTCATAAATTATTACTCGACGATGTAGAATTAATCAAATATATTACAGATTTAGTCGATCAAGGTTACGACTTATTATCTGCACTCATTCGAACCAAAGAAGACATGAAAGTTCATTTTCTAAATATGCAGTCTGAAATATTTCAAACAAAAGTGTGTGATATTGATGATGTATTTGATTTGTTGATAAAAATGGAAACTGGGTTTACAGAAGAAGTTGAATTTCCAAATAAACCATTCATTCTTATTTGTGAAGATATTATCCCATCACTACTGTATCGAATGCCTTTAGAAAATCTCCAAGGAATCATTACTCGTTTTGGCAGCAATTGTTCTCATGGGGCAATTTTAGCGAAAACTAAGAATATTCCAGTTATTATCCGACTTAAAAACCGAATTGATCGCATCAAAAACAATAATCAAATTGTAATGAACGGAGAATCTGGAGCTATATTTATACTAAATAACTAAGAAGAAGCTGTGGCTTCTTTTTTGTTCTTTAGACTATAAAAAATCATATAAACAAGTTTTCTTTAAATTTGATTTTAAAAAAGATTTATATTATAATGAAAGTGAAAAGGAGGAATGAATATGAAAAGTAAAAAACAGATTTCATTAGATCGTGCAGAAGTGTTAAAAAGCAGAATCAATGATTACCTGGAAGCTAAAAAATTCATTCCAAAAGGACTCGAAAAAAAGAAAGAAGTATTAGAAAGAAAAGAAGAAATACTAAACATTCTTGAAGCAAATGATGAAAATTGGAATGATTGGCATTGGCAACTTAAGAATCGCATTAAAGATGTAAAGTCATTGAAGAGATTTATCAATCTTACGGAAAAAGAATATGAGGACATAGTAGCAGTTTCTAACGTATATAGGTGGGCAATATCTCCTTACTACCTAAGTTTAATTAATCAAGAAGATAAATTTGATCCAATTCGGTTGTTAGCTATTCCAACAGCACTTGAATTGAAAGGGAATCACTATCAACTTGATCCGATGGGAGAAGAATACACAAATCCGTGTGGAACCATTACAAGACGCTATCCAGATAGACTAATTATTAATGTTACAAATGAGTGTGCAATGTATTGTAGGCATTGTCAACGAAGAAGAAATATTGGGACCAAAGACAGAGCTACTCCGCGATCCGAAATCATTAAATCAATGGACTATATTCGAAATAATGAAGAGATTAGAGATGTATTATTAACTGGAGGAGATCCGTTCACATTATCCAACCAAACATTAGAATGGATTTTAAAGGAATTAAAAGCTATACCACATGTTGAATTTATAAGAATAGGAACAAGAACGCCTGTAACCATGCCACAAAGAATCACAGACAAACTGTGCACAATGTTAAAAAAATACCATCCAATCTATATTAATACGCATTTTAATCACCCTTTAGAAATAACAGAACGCAGTAAATTAGCTTGTGAAAAACTGGCGAATGCTGGAATTCCTCTTGGAAATCAAGCCGTACTATTAAATGGAATTAATAATGATAAATTTGTTATGAGATGTTTGAATCAGGAACTATTAAAAATAAGAGTAAAACCTTATTATATTTTTCATGCAAAAAAAGTGAAAGGAACTAGTCATTTTCACACTTCAGTAGACGATGGATTAGAAATTATGGAACATTTAAGAGGTTATACATCAGGATTAGCCATTCCTACGTATATAGTTAATGCACCATTAGGGAAAGGTAAAACACCAATCTTGCCAGAGTACTTAATTTCAAGAGGTAAAGATTATATTATGATTAGAACTTGGGAAGGAAATGTTATTCACTATGAAAACCATCCTACAATTGATTTAAAGAAACAATTAATGGATGAAAAGATATAGTTCATTTAAAAACTAAATATTTTACTTGAAGAAAGGGCTTACATCTACTATAATGGTAGTAAAGACATTATTGAAAATGGAGGAAACATTTTGATTAACAAGGATTACAAGGACTTAGGGTTTGAATGTCATGATACCAATGCGAATTATATCTCTTATTATAAAGATGGCGCTTGGGATGATGGCAAGTTGAAAGATAATGACTGTATTACAATATCAGCATTTTCTACAGCACTTCATTATGGCCAAGAAGCTTTTGAAGGACTAAAAGCATATCGAAGAAAAGATGGGAAAATTCAATTATTTAGACCTGTTGATAATGCTTTAAGATTACAAAGGTCTTGTGAACGATTATTAATGCCTATCATCTCTGTTGAAAAATTTATTGACGCTTGTGAGCAAGTAGTTAAAGCAAACGAAAATTTGGTACCACCTTATGGTAGCGGAGCAACGTTGTATTTAAGACCATTCATAATAGGTGTTGGAAGAAACTTAGGAGTAAGAGCAGCGAGTGAATACATATTTAATGTAATTTGTTCAAGCTGCCTGACCATATGAAGAAGTATCTCGCAGAAAACAAGGTCAACTTCTAC
>CAZSVN010000020.1:0-15827 GCA_964610285.1 uncultured Candidatus Izemoplasmatales bacterium | reverse complement strand
ATTCGACATTAGAAAGGCATTTAAATAGAGTTCAAAAAATCAAGGAAATAGAGGAGAAATAATGGGAAAAGTAGTGTTATTTGATCATCCATTGATTCAACACAAGTTATCAATAATTAGGAACAAAGATACCGACACCAAAACATTTCGTGAAAATGTCAATGAGATTGGTTCTTTGGTGACTTATGAAGTGACAAGAGATTTACTGACCAAAACAATTAACATTGAAACACCAGTAGCAAAAACAACGTGTGAAGTATTAGCTAAAGATGTTGTTATAGTTCCAATATTAAGAGCTGGCCTTGGAATGGTAGATGGAATTCATAACGTGATTCCTACTGCTAAAATTGGACACATTGGTTTGTATCGTGATGAAGTAACATTGGAACCTCATGAATCTTATTTGAAATTACCAAAAGAAGTTGTAGACGCTACGGTACTAGTAGTGGATCCAATGTTGGCAACTGGAGGTAGTGCTATAGCTGCGATTAACAAAGTAAAACAGTTTGGCGCAAAAGATATCCGTTACGTAGGTATTGTAGGATGTCCTGAAGGGGTTGCTGCTTTACAAAAAGCTCATCCAGATGTAGATATATATTTGGTTTCTATTGACGAAAAGTTAAATGAAGTTGGATATATTGTTCCTGGACTTGGAGACTGTGGGGATCGTCTTTTTGGCACAAGATAAGAAAAACCAATCGATAGCCGTTATTATCAACTTAATTGTTCAGTTTTTCGTAGAAACATTTGTAGGTATAGCAATCGGATATTTTCTTGGTAAATATTTAGATGAGTTATTATTTGAAGATCAAGTAATACTCACCTATATTTTTGTAGTCTTAGGATTGTTTTCAGGACTTTGGAATCTTATCAAAAGAGTACTTAGAAATATTAATGGGGGTTATGAGAATGAAGAAGACGAACATCATTGAACGAACGTTTTTGATTTGTTGGCCTTTTACCATAATTTTTTCTGTAGTACTGTATTTAATCACACAAAATTTTGATTTCGTTTTAAGTTATATTTTGGGAGTTGGATCTGTTTTATTGATGCAGTCTATGAATTATCGAATTATGAAAAATTTGTATAAAAACAATCCCACTAAAATCAAATCAACAACGATAATCATTTATCTTGTAAAATATATATTTTTTGGTATAATTTTATATGTTGCAAATGCAGATCCTGATTGGAATGTATATTTTACGTTTGTAGGACTATGTACATTTAGGATTATTGCGTTTCCTGTAGCACTTATTTATGCAAAAAGAGGGGATGATAAAGATGCTTGATTTTAAATTATTTGCACCCTTATCACAAAATGTTATCTCAACTCTAATCATTGTTTTTGTTTTGGCAACTATTTTTATTATTGTTGGAATCAAAGTAAATAAATTAGACCCAGCGAAGGCACCAAAAGGGATAGTATTTTTAGGTGTATTTATAGTTGAGTCTTTTAATAAGTTTGTTGAAGAATATATTTCAGGAAAGAAATTAAAGTTCTTCGGACCATATTTATTTACCATCATCGTTTTCTTAGCTTTTGCAAATACAGCTTCCTTGTTTGGACTGGCACCACCTTTAGCAAATATTGGTGTTGCTCTGAGTTTTTCTATTATGACATTTATAATGATCAAGGTTGCAGAAATAAAGTTCCAAGGTATTTGGAATAAAATTAAAGGGTTAGCTGGTCCGGTATTACCACTGGCAATCCTCATGGTACCAATTAATCTAATTGGAGAAGTATCTACACCATTTAGTATGGGATTGCGTCTCTTTGTAAATTTGATGAGTGGCACCGTAATAGCAGCAATGGTTTATGCTGCGTTAGGTTGGTTTGGAGGCCTGTTTGCTGGAGTTGCTTTACATGCAATATTTGATATCTTCTTTGGCTTAATACAAGCGTTCGTGTTTTTTATGTTAACAACAGTAAATATTTCAATGGCTTCAGAAGCCTAGAAAATATATAGGAGGAAATAAAATGTTTGGAATGGTAGTAAATTCAGTGTTGCGTTTCGCAACGGAATATAACGAGTTTTTCTCTAGTGGAATGGCTTATCTTGGTGCTGGTATCGCAGTTATCGCTGGGCTTGGGCCTGGGATTGGTCAAGGATTTGCAGCTGGTAAAGCAGCGGAAGCAGTTGGACGTCAACCAGAAGCTCAAGGGAAGATTTTAGTTACAACACTTGTTACTCAAGCAGTAGCAGAAACAACTGGTTTATATGCACTTTTAATTGCAATTTTATTGATAGGAAAATAAGATTTGCACAACAACCTTTAAAGGAGGTTACCTATGCCTACTATTGAAAAAATAATGATGGCAGTTTCTGATGCAATTGAAAAAGCCTTAGGTGTCAGTCTATCTGATATTGCAATTCAAATTGGTGCTACTTTTATTTTGGTGATTATCGTTAAAATATTCTTTTGGGATAAGGTCACTGCTTATTTAGAAAAAAGACAAAACTTGATGGAAACAGAATTTGAATCTGCAAAAACAGCTAATCAAGAAGCGAAAGATTTTCAAGATAAAGCAGCAAAAGAGTATCATGATATAAAAACAAAATCAAAAGATTATCTTGATCGGGCAAAACAAAAAGGTGAAGAAGAACGGGTTTCTATTATCAATAAAGCGAAGCTCGAGTCGAGCAATATGATGACTCAAGCGGAACAAGAAATTGCTTTAGAGAAGAAAAAAGCTCAAGGTGAAATTCGCAAAGAAGTAGTTGATTTAGCGACCATTATGGCTTCTAAGATTATTGAAAAAGAAATTGATGACTCAAAATATCAAGATTTGGTAATAAAAAATTTAGAGAGTAGTGAAAAAGTATGACAGGTATAGCACATCAATATGCTTTAGCTGTTTTTTCTCTTGCGAAAGAATCCAAACGGGAGTTCGATTTTATCGATGGTTTGAATGGTTTTGTCAGTGGATTATCAGAAGAAACGTATAAATTTTTCGCTCACCCAAAGATTACAAAAGCTGAAAAAAAAGCTGTTTTAGAGACGGTAATCAAAGATTTGCTATTACTTCATTTTGTTAAGGTTCTAATCGATAATGATCGTTTTTCAATCATAGAGCCAATATGTTTATCATACAAAGATATTTTGGATGATTTAAATAAAATAATGAAAGTAACCGTTATTTCTAACAAAAAATTAACTGAATCAAATTTAGATAGAATTACAAATAAACTTAAAAAAACATATCATAGAAATATTGTAATTCAAACACAGTTAGATCCAACTATTGTTGGGGGATTTCGAATTGAGTTTGATGGCAATATCATTGACGAGACCATAAATAAACAACTAGCCCAGTTAAAAGCTAGTTTGTCAGAATAAGAGGTGTAGATATTGAAAATTGATCCTTTAGAAATTAGTTCTTTATTGAAAGAGCAGATTAATAAATACGAAAAACAATTACAAACAGACAATGTTGGTACTGTAATTTCTGTTGGTGATGGAATAGCTTTAGTATATGGATTAGACAATGCCATGAGTGGAGAATTGTTAGTATTTCCTCATGGAGTGTTTGGAATGGTTCAAAATTTAGAAAAAAATAATGTGGGAGCTATTTTATTAAATGATTCATCTCTTATTAAAGAAGGAGACCAAGTAAATACGACTGGTCGAATTTTAGAAGTGGGCGTTGGAGAAGAATATATTGGAAGAATTGTGAACCCTTTAGGACAACCCATTGATGGATTAGGAAAAATTGATACTAAAAAAACTCGACCTATAGAAAACAAAGCAACCGGTGTTATTGAAAGACAATCGGTAAATCAACCACTTGAAACTGGGTTGAAAGTATTGGATACTTTAGTGCCAATCGGTCGCGGTCAAAGGGAATTAATTATTGGTGACAGACAAACGGGAAAAACATCCATCGCTATTGATACCATTCTAAACCAAAAAGGTGGAGATGTTATTTGTATTTATGTAGCAATTGGACAAAAACAAACATCCGTTGTAAATATATATGAAACATTAAAGAAACACGATGCAATGAAGTACTCTATCATAGTTGCGGCTAATGCAAGTGATCCTGCACCACTGTTATACCTTGCACCTTATGCTGGTGTTACCATGGGGGAAGAATTCATGTTCCAAGGAAAGCATGTGTTAATTATTTATGATGATTTAACAAAACATGCAATTGCTTACCGTGAATTATCCTTACTATTAAGAAGACCACCAGGTCGAGAAGCATTTCCTGGTGATGTATTCTATTTGCATTCTAGATTATTGGAAAGAGCTGCAAAATTATCCGATAAATTGGGTGGTGGTTCGATTACTGCTTTACCAATTATTGAAACGCAAGAAGGAGATATCTCGGCATATATTCCTACCAATGTAATCTCGATTACAGATGGACAAATATTCTTACAATCAAAATTATTTTATTCTGGAATACGTCCAGCTATCAATGCTGGGTTGTCAGTATCTAGAGTTGGGGGAGCAGCCCAACATAAAGCAATCAAAAGAGATTTAGCAAGTTATAGAGAACTTGAAGCCTTTACTCAATTTGGTTCTGATTTAGATGACGCTACAAAAGCGCGTTTAGACCGCGGAGAGAGAACGGTGGAAATTCTCAAACAAGGATTGCATCAAACACTGCCTTTTGCGTATCAAGCGATTAGTATTTATGCATTAACGAAAGGATTCTTAGATTCTATAAAAGTTTCCGATATCAATCGATTTGAAACCGATCTTCATGATTTTGTAAGAACAGATTTAGAAGGTCAAAAAATGATCAAAGAGATGAATAAAACGAAGAATCTTCCTGAGGGAGATGTCTTAGATAATATATTAGAAAAATTTGTTAATGATTTTATGTAAGAAGGTGATTTTATGGCATCATTACGAGAAATAAAAAATCGAATAGAAGCCACAAAGAAAACTTCACAGATTACAAAAGCTATGAACATGGTTTCTGCTTCCAAATTAAAACGAGTTGAAAAAAAATACGTTTCTTTTAGTCCTATCAAAATGTACGTAAAAAAACTAATTGAAAACGTGTTATCCTCAAATCCGGAACTTACACATCCTTTATTGGAAAATAGAGAGATTAAGAAAACGGGTTATATTTTGGTTACTAGTGATCGTGGGCTTGCAGGGCCGTATAATTCTAATGTAATAAAATACTTTGAACAATTGGTGGAAGAACGTCATAAGAACAAATCAGAGTATATCGTTGGAACCATCGGCTATAAGAGTTTTAGCTATTGTAAAAAGAAAAAGATTCCTTTGCTCAATACCGAATCAATAAATTCACGCGATGATGTGAAATTTATTGATTTTCAAGCGATGTCTAGAGCTTTTATTGAATTGTATTTAAATCGCGGTGTAGATAAAATTGTTATGATTTATTCGCATTATATCAATTCCATCTCACAAGAAACAAAACAAGAAATTTTATTGCCAATCACCGATTTAATATCAGATAAAAATAAAATGGTATCAACCTACATTTTTGAACCTTCCACAGAAGATGTCATTAATCAGTTGTTACCAATATATTTAGAAAATACACTTTATGGTATTATCTTAGATGCAAAGACTTCGGAGCACGCTGCAAGAATGACTGCGATGAAGAGTGCGACAGATAATGCAATAGAAATTATACAAAAACAGAATTTAATCTATAATCGAGCTAGACAAGCGCAGATTACATTGGAACTCAATGATATAATCGGTGGCGCGAATGCGGTTAATTAGGAGGAACAAATGGCAAATATCGGAAAAGTAGTTCAAGTAATGGGACCAGTTGTCGATGTGGAATTTCTAGAAGGAATGCCATCTATCAACAATGCATTGCAAATAAAAATGTCCGCGGAAGAAAACAATGGTAAAAAAATAGATTTGACATTAGAAGTGTCATTGTTTTTAGGTGGAGGAATTCTTAGAACCATTGCGATGGATTCTACAGATGGCCTAAGAAGAGGAATGAAAGTTGTTGATACTGGAAGTTATATTAGTGTTCCCGTAGGACAAGTAACCTTAGGTAGAATGTTCAATGTACTTGGACAACCAATTGATGGAAAACCATTAGAAGGAAACATTCAATATTCTCCAATTCATAAACCCGCACCAAAATTGGAAGACTTAAGCGCAACGACTGAAATTTTAGAAACAGGGATTAAAGTGGTTGATTTATTAGCTCCATATATTAAAGGTGGTAAAATTGGTCTTTTTGGAGGAGCTGGAGTTGGAAAAACAGTTTTAATCCAAGAGTTAATCCATAGTGTAGCCGAAGAGCATGGTGGTATTTCTGTGTTTGCTGGTGTTGGAGAGCGAACCAGAGAAGGAAATGATTTGTATTATGAAATGATGGAATCAGGAGTTATTAAGAAAACCGCAATGGTGTTCGGTCAAATGAATGAACCACCTGGTGCTAGAATGAGAGTTGGGTTATCCGGACTAACTATGGCAGAATATTTCCGCGATGAAGAAAAACAAGATGTGTTATTATTTATTGATAATATTTTCCGAGTTACACAAGCTGGATCTGAAGTATCTGCGTTACTAGGTAGAATGCCATCAGCAGTTGGATATCAACCAACACTCGCTACAGATATGGGGCACCTGCAAGAACGAATTACTTCTACAAAAATGGGATCCATTACTTCCATCCAAGCGGTGTTTGTTCCAGCAGATGATTATACGGACCCTGCTCCAGCAACAACATTTACACATTTGGATGCAACGACAAACTTATCCCGTAAGATTTCAGAAGAAGGAATATATCCAGCAGTGGATCCTCTTGCATCAACATCAAGAGCTTTGACTCCTGAAATCGTTGGAAAAGAACATTATGAAGTAGCCAGAGAAGTACAAAGAAACTTACAAAGATATAACGATTTATTAGATATCATAGCAATTTTAGGTATGGATGAACTAAGTGAAGAAGATAAATTAGTAGTGCATCGCTCAAGAAGAATTCGATTATTCCTTTCTCAAAATTTCCATGTTGCAGAACAGTTTACTGGGCAAAAAGGAAGTTTTGTTAAAGTTGCTGATACAGTAAAAGGCTTCAAAGAAATCTTAGAAGGTAAATATGATGATTTACCAGAAGATGCATTTAGACTTGTTGGAAGTATAGAAGACGTGATTGAAAAAGCAAAATCTATGAAGAAATAAGGTAGAGATATGAACATAGTTATAGTCACACCAGATGGTGAATTATATAACGAAGAAGTTTCATCAGTCATTGTTTCAAGCTCGAATAACGGTGATTATGAAATTTTAAAAGATCACTTACCAATCGTTTCCACTATTGATACTGGATATATAAAACTAGTACAAGGAAAAATGGTTTTTTACGTCGTGATCATTCACGGTGTTGTGGAAAATATTAATAATAAAATAACGGTAATATCTCAAGACGCTTTTATTGGTGATTCAAAAGACAGTGCCTTTAAGACTTTATATGACATTAGAGCTGCGAGAACAGAAGAAAATAAGAAGAGAAATATTGAGTTAGAAAAAGCAGAAAGAGAGCTTAGAAAACAAATCAAGCTTACTGGAGCTGGACAAATATAAGGGTGGTAGTATGAGACAACGCGGATTTGAAGTTGTGACAAAATTTAAGAATCAAGAAATCGAACTGCCAAAAAGAAAAACCAATGGAAGTGCAGGTTATGATTTTTCAGCTGCAGTTGATGTGGACTTAAAGCCGAAACAAATTACCTTTGTCACTACAGGGGTTAAAGCATTTATGGCGAAAGATGAAGTATTACAAATGTATCCTAGGAGCAGTTTGTCTTTTAAAAAGAAACTCATCAAGGCAAATAGTGTCGGTATCATTGATTCGGATTATTATAATAACCCAGATAACGAAGGCGAAATCATGTTAATTCTGTATAATTTTGGGGACGAAGTCGTAAATATTCAAAAGGGAGAACGTATCGCTCAAGGGATATTTACAAAATACTTAACAGTGGATAATGATCAAACAAATATGAAAAGATTAGGAGGTTTTGGTTCTACAGGGAGCTAAAACCTCTTTTCCTTGAAATCGAATAGATTTTTCTTGATTTCTTGGCTAAAATTTGGTAAAATAATTGAGCCATACAAAATACACACACCTATGAGTAATTTATCGTGAGCCAATCGGTGATAATAGCGTTGATTAGGTGGAGGCAAAATTCAAAAGGAGGAATTAAAAACATGGGAGTTATCTCAATGAAATCCTTGCTAGAAGCAGGGGTGCACTTTGGACATCAAACTAGAAGATGGAATCCTAAAATGGGTAGATACATCTACACTTCTAGAAATGGTATTCATATTATCGATTTACAAAAATCAAGTGATTTAATCGATGTAGCTTACAAAGCATTATTTGATATTGCTGCTGAAGGCGGAGAAGTTTTATTTGTAGGAACAAAAAAACAATCTCAAGATCCAGTAAAAGAAGCTGCAGAAAAATCAGGACAATATTTTGTGAATCAAAGATGGTTAGGTGGAACACTAACTAATTTTAAAACAATCAAACGTTCTATTAAAAAATTGCAAGACATTCACAAAATGGAAGAGGATGGTACATTTGATGTACTACCAAAAAAAGAAGTTATTGGTTTAAGAAAAGACATGGCACGCCTTGAAAAATTCTTAAGCGGAATTAAAGAAATGCGCAAGATACCTCAAGCGTTATTCATCATCGATCCTAGAAAAGAAAGAAATGCTATATTAGAAGCAAGAAAATTAGGCATTCCAGTATTTGGAATTGTTGATACAAACTGTGATCCAGACGATGTAGACTATATTATTCCTGCAAACGATGACGCATTGCGTTCTGTTCGTTTGATTGTTGGAAAAATGGCAGATGCTGTTATAGAAGGACGCGGAGGAGTTGTTGAAGCGGTTGAAGAAAATAGCAATGCTAGCTCTGAAGTGAAACCAGAACCTAAATTTAAAAGAGATGTAAAACCTACTATTCAAAGAACGAAACCTGCTGTAAAACCTGAAACAAAGGTAGAACCAGTTAAGGTGGAAACTGTAAAAGTTGAAACTGCAAAAGTTGAAGTGAAACCAGAAGTAAAACCAGAACCTAAAGTAGCGGTTAAAAAAACGGAAACTGTGAAAGCTGAAGTTAAAGTTGAAGTAAAACCCGAATCTAAAAAAGCTGAAACTGTGAAAACTGAAGTTAAAGTAGAAGTGAAACCAGAGCCTAAAAAAGCAGTTAAAAAAGCGACACCTGTGAAAACTGAAGTTAAAGTAGAAGTGAAACCAGAACCTAAAAAGGATGAAACTGCAAAAGTTGCTCCAGCTGTTAAAACAACAGTTAAAATTGAAAAACCGGTTATGGATTTAAATGCTAAAACAGTAGTGGAACTTAGAGAACTTGCTAAAGAACATAATTTAACAGGATATTCAAAACTTAAAAAAGCTGAATTAATTTCTGAAATAGAAAAAGTAATGTAAATTTTAGGGGGCTTATTGCTCCCTTTTTAAAGAATATATATATGAATCTAATATTGTATTGACTATCAAAATATGATAATATTATTATTGATGTGTCTCAAGGAGGAAAAAAATGCAAATTACTGCTCAATTAGTGAAAGAATTAAGAGATAAAACCGGTGCTGGAATGATGGATTGTAAAAAAGCATTAGTAGCTACCGATGGAAATATAGAATTAGCTGTAGATTGGCTAAGAGAAAAAGGAATTTCAAAAGCTGCAACGAAATCATCTAGAATCGCTGCCGAAGGCGCATGTGTAGTAAAAACAGAAGGAAATAAAGCGATTATTTTTGAATTAAATTGTGAAACAGATTTCGTTTCTAAAAACGAAAATTTTGTAAATATAACAAATAACATTGCAGAAGCATTGTTAAAAAGTAATGCAACTTGTGAAGAATGTGCAAAAGAAGTATTAGTGGAAGGAAAACCATTAAGCGAATACTTAGTTGAAAAAATTTCTTCCATAGGAGAAAATCTTTCATTTAGAAGATTTGAAGTTGTGACCAAAGAAGACAATCAAGAATTTGGATCATATATGCATATGGGTGGAAAAATCGCTTCATTAGCTGTATTAAATAACGCTGATGCAGAAACGGCTAAAGATGTTGCTATGCATGTTGCTGCTTCCAGTCCAAAATATCTTTCAAGAGATGATATTTCAGAAGAATTTATCCAACGTGAAACGGAAATATTAACAAACGAAGCATTGAACGAAAATGCGGAAGCTGAAAAACCAAAACCTGCAGAGATTATTAAAAAAATGGTGATTGGTAGATTAAATAAAAACTTTAAAGAGATTTGTTTAATGAGCCAACCTTTTGTTAAAAATCCAGATCAATCCGTTCAAGAGTATGTTAAATCTAAAGGAGCATCTGTTGCTTCATTTAAACGTTTAGCTGTTGGTGAAGGTATTGAAAAGAAAGAAGAAAATTTTGCAGAAGAAGTATTAAAACAAACCAGATAATTAAGGGCATAGTATGTCCTTTTTTTTAAAGAAGAAAAGGGAGGATTTTATGACTAAAAACAGAATAATAATCAAAATTAGTGGTGAAGCTTTGGCTGGGGAAGATGGCATAGGTATTAATCCAAAAGTTGTTAAAAACGTTGCAAAAGAGATTAAAAGTGCTTTTGATCTTGGAATGTTTGAAATTGGTGTTATTGTTGGTGGTGGTAATATTTTCCGTGGAAAACTTGCAAGTGAAATGGGAATTGAACGATCTAGTGCGGATTATATGGGAATGATTGGAACTATTTTGAATGCCTTAGCATTGCAAAATTCATTGGAAGCACTAGGTGTCAAAACAAGAGTAATGACCTCTCTTAATATCCCAGAAGTTGCGGAGCCATATATCAGAAGAAAAGCTCTTTCTCATTTTCAAAAGAATCGTCTAGTAATTTTTGGTGGCGGTACAGGAAATCCATATTTTTCGACGGATACTACAGCGGCTTTAAGAGCTGCTGAACTGGGTGCATCCAAGATATTCATGGCTAAAAATGGTACAGATGGTGTCTATGATATGGACCCTAGAAATAATAGTAAAGCAGTAAAGTATTTAGAAATTACTCATAAAGAAGTGCTACAAAATCAGCTTAACGTAATGGATTCAACAGCGGCCGCTTTATGCAATGATAATAATATTGATATTTACGTGTTCGATATGAATGTTGATGGGAATATTAAAAGAGCCCTTTTAGGCGAAAATATCGGAACATTAATAACAAATAATAAGGAGTGATTTTAATGCCTGAGACAATTTTATTAGAAGCAGAAGAAAAAATGGAACATACCATGGAAGCTCTTCATAGAGAGTTTTCAACAATTAGAAGTGGTAGAGCAAATCCAAAAATGTTGGAAAAAATCAAGATTGATTATTATGGTGTAGAAACACCAATCAATCAAGTCGCTAGTATTTCCGTTCCGGAAGCTACCCAAATATACATCAAGCCGTTCGATAAAACAATGGTTAGTGATATTGAAAGAGCTATTTTTGGAGCGAATATTGGTTTAACACCATCAAATGATGGTATTGGAATTCGCTTAGTTTTACCTCCTTTAACAGAAGAAAATAGACGTACTTTTGTGAAAGAAATTCACAAAATGGCGGAAGAGGGTAAAGTAGCTATCCGCAACATAAGAAGAGATGCAATTACTCATTTTAAGAAAATGGAGAAAGCATCTGAAATTACTGAAGATGATTTAAAATATTACCAAGATGAAATTCAAAAATTGACGGATACGTTTACGGATCATGTTGATGAAGCATTTAAAACAAAAGAAAAAGATATCATGAGTATATAAGACTAGAAATAGTCTTATATTTTTTTAAAATTACCAAAAAATAATAATCATAGAATAATCACAAAAAATATAGTATAATTTTAATGTTAGAATGGGGGTCAATATGAAAAATAAATTGGATTTATTATATATCCCAAAACATGTAGCTATCATATTAGATGGTAATGGTAGGTGGGCAAAAAAACGTCATTTACCAAGAACATATGGCCATCAAGTAGGTGTAGAAAATATACGTAAGATTACATTAGCGGCTTCTGACTTAGGGATAGAAGCACTTAGTGTTTATGCATTTTCCACAGAAAATTGGTCTCGTCCTAAAGAAGAAGTAGATTACTTGATGAAATTACCCGGAGAATTTGAAAAAAAATTTAAGGATGATTTTGAAAAGTTTGATGTAAAAGTTATGTTTTCTGGAAGAAAAACTCATCTCAGTAAAGAAAACTTAGAAATATTAGAGCGTATTACAAACAATACAAAGGATCGAAGCGGAATTGTATTAAATATTTGTTTTGATTATGGGTCACATTCAGAAATTACGGAAGCGGTAAAAAAACTAGCAAAAGATATTGAAGACAAACAAATAGAGATAAACGATATTGAACCAAAAGATATTGAAAAGTATTTATATACGAAAGATTTACCAAAACTAGATTTGTTAATCAGACCAAGTGGCGAAGTTCGACTTAGCAATTTCTTATTATGGCAAGCTGCCTATGCTGAGCTATATTTTTGCAATACATACTGGCCTGCATTTTCTAAAAAAGATCTTGAAAAAGCAATTTTAGATTTCAATAAACGAGATCGGCGATTTGGGGGATTAAAGAAAAAATGAGACAACGAATTATTACAGGTGCATTCATATTGGTTGTGTTGGCGATACTCATATATTTTGGAGAAGGTAATTTAGAATATCTATTTTCAGGATTTTGTGTTATGCTTGCTGGGTTAGCCGCTTATGAATTTACTAACATGTCAAGAAATAACCAAAAAAAACGTTGGTTTGATTATATTAGCGTTTTAACAACGATTGCTTTTGCGACAATGAGCGTAATCTATTTTAATAGAATCATCTTCTACATTTATGTGTTTATATTTATAATAGGATTATTATTGTTGTATACAATTTTATTTATCTTTATTAAAGAGTTTGATAGAGCTGATTTTGGAAACCAATTACTAACCGTATTTTATACAAGCCTAGGTTTTATTGGGTTTGCATATCTAAGAAAAATAGATATGAATTTGATTATTTATCTATTCTTAGTTTCTATGATAACGGATGTATTCGCTTATTTGATTGGAATTAAATTTGGCAAGCATAGATTAGCAGAACATATTAGCCCTAAAAAAAGCATAGAAGGTGCGATTGGCGGTTTGGTTTTTGGAGCTGTTATTGCAACACTATTTGCATATTATGTACATGTGTTTGATTTCAACTTTGTATTGATACTACTGTTATCTATGGTACTTTCTTGCATATCTCAAATTGGTGATCTTATTGCTTCTAAATTTAAAAGAGAAGCGGGAATTAAAGATTATTCGAACATATTACCTGGGCATGGAGGAATTCTAGATCGTTTTGATTCCAGTATGTTCGCAGCTATTTTCTTAATGTTAGCAGTTATTATATTTTAGGAGTAAACAATGAAAAACATCTATCTTTTAGGAGCAACAGGTTCGATTGGAAGTCAAACGATTGAACTGATCGAAGAATTTCCAAACGAATTTAATTTGGTTGCTATATCTGGATATTCCAAACTGGAGCAAGTTATTGAAATTGGCTCTAAATTTCCTTTGGAAATGATAGCTGTAAAAAATGAAGAAGATGCAAAAATTATCAAAAATATTTTTCAAAATGTTACAATAGTATTTGGGCCAGCTGGTTTAGAAGCAGTTGCTAAATGTAATCCCGATGATCACGATGGTGTGTTAATCAATGCATTAGTAGGTATGGTTGGACTAAAACCGACCATAGAAGCCATAAAGATTGATCGAAATATTCTTTTGGCTAATAAAGAAACGTTAGTGGTTGGTGGTCATTTAATTAAAGAGTTGTTACTGACTCATGATATTAATCTCTTTCCAATTGACTCGGAACATAACGCAATATGGCAAATACTTCAAGGCGAAGACAAGCGAAGTATTAAGCAACTAATCATAACGGCAAGTGGTGGTCCGTTTAGAGATTTAACAATGGAACAATTAAAACATGTAACGCTTAAAGAAGCATTGCGTCATCCAAATTGGTCTATGGGTAAAAAAATAACGATTGATTCCGCGACTATGATGAATAAAGGTTTTGAAATGATAGAAGCAGCTTATCTATTTGATATGGAAATTGAAAAGATTATTCCTATAATTCACAGAGAAAGCATTGTACATTCTATGGTGGAATTTATTGACAGTTCAATCATTGCACAACTTGCACATCACGATATGAAATTACCAATTAGCTATGCGATGTTTTATCCCAATAGAGTTAAAAACTTAACAGCACCTTTGAATTTTGAACAGTTAAGTCAATTGCGTTTTGAAAAAGTAGATTACGAAAAATATCCTTTACTAAGACTAGCAATCGAATGTTTTAAAATTGGTGGTAGTTCAAGAACCGTTTTGAATGCTGCAAATGAAGCCGCAGTTCAATTATTTATAGAAGAAAAAATACGTTTTGTTGACATTGAAACTATTGTTATGGATGCAGTTAAATCGCATCAAACAGTACCAAATCCAACATTAGAACAGATATATGAAATCGATCAATCGATAAAAAATACAATTTTTACTAAATATAATAAATAGAATGGAGTTTTACATATGATGATTACTTTGAGTTTCTTCACTACAATATGGAATTTAATAATATTTCTAGTCGTTTTAGGACTAGTGATTTGTATACACGAAATAGGACATTTATTCTTCGCGAAAAAGGCAGGTATACTTTGCCATGAATTTTCATTTGGAATGGGGCCTAGACTTTGGAGCAAGAAATATGGGGAAACCACTTACTCAATTAGAGCGATTCCGTTTGGTGGGTATGTTTCCATGGCTGGAGAAGAAATCGAATCAGAAACGTTAAAGATTGGTCAAAAAATTCGTTTAGGATTTGATGATGCTGGTGAAGTAAACAGAATTGTTCTGAATGCATCCAATTCGAAGTATAAAGACTTCATAGAAGTTTCTGTAGAAGATTTTGATTTATCTAGCGAAGAAGGCAATCGATTATATATAAATGAATACACTGTAAAACGAAATGCAATGTATGTGTTTGATAAAAACCAACTTCAAATTACACCAAAAGATAGAAGCTTTGTATATAAAACAAAAATGCAAAGATTCCTTACTACGTTCGGTGGTCCTTTGATGAATTTCATATTAGCATTCTTCGTATTTTTAATTATTCCATTTGCAATAGGTGTTCCAGACTATGATAGCACCATTATCGGTGAGGTAGCACCTGCAATGCCAGCAACTGGTTTATTACAAGCAGATGATCGAATTGTTTCGATCAACGGGGTGGATATTACATCGTGGAGTGGAGACAGCAATTCCGTAAGCAGCGAACTCGACAAAACATACTTGGGTTATACGTTTGTTGTGGAACGAGATGGCGAACTTATCACATTAGATTTTATGGAACCACAATTGCTTTTTTATGGGTTGGGATTCACATCAACTGTTGGAACGGATGACTTGATTATTGGATCACCAATATTTATCAATTCCAGTTTAATGTCAGGCGATCAAATAATAAGCATTAACGATATTACTATGAATGATTGGGAAGATGTTATTAATTTTGCCAATGATCACACAGAAGGAAGTATTGGCAAGACAGATTTATTTTCTATAGAAATATTCCGAATTACGAAAGCAGAAATGAGCGGACAAGTTACTTCTATTTCTGTTGATGTTACCGATAGCAACTTTACCAATATTACAATTCTTGAACCATCAATAAATGGAGAAGCGGCTGTTGAAAAAGTGTATAGAGTGCATTCGAGTGAAACGATACTAGTTTCCGTTGATGATATAGTAAGTAGTGGCGATCAGCTAAGTAGTGGAGAT
>CAZSVN010000019.1:10458-16710 GCA_964610285.1 uncultured Candidatus Izemoplasmatales bacterium | reverse complement strand
ATTTTAATACTGCCAGAGGCACCTCGGACCATTCTTACTGAAGATCAAATGTAAACAAAATACCCCAAAACATCTTGAATGATTGCAGAATAAAGACCCATTTTAGGGCCTAGAATAATACTGATTAATATAAGTGGTAAGTACCCTATCCCAAACCGAATAATGGTGGAGTTGGGTGGATAAGAAATCGATAATATAGATGATAAAACGATTCCAATACCAACTAATAATCCAGCGAATATAATGTTTCTGAGTCTTTGATTTCTCATATTAGCCTTTCATGCAAAAATCGATTGGTTGTTGATTCGTGCTTACTAAAAAACGATTAATAGTACTAAATGGTTTCGAATTGAAGAAACCTCGATAAGCAGATAATGGTGAAGGATGCACATTTTCAATAATAAGATGCTGAGAATTTGTAATCAGTTTCTTTTTGCTTCTAGCAAAGGAACCCCATAGTACGAACACCACAGGTGTAGACTTATCATTCAATGTCTTAATAATAGAATCCGTAAAGGTAATCCAACCATAATCTTTATGGGAAAGTGGTTGATTTTTTTTAACAGATAGGATTGCATTTAGCAATAGAACACCCGATTTACCCCAACCTGTTAAATCGCCACTTGTAGGCTTTTCACAACCAAGGTCCCCAGATAATTCTTTATAGATATTTACAAGTGATGGAGGAGGTTCCACTCCTTTTGGAACAGAAAACGCTAGTCCCATTGCTTGTTTTGGATTATGATAGGGATCTTGTCCAAGAATCAATACCTTAGTGTTTTCAAAAGAAGACAAACGAAAAGCATCAAACACATTATGAATCGGTGGATAACAAGTACATTGTTCGTAATCCTCTACGATCTTTGTCTTCAATTCTTTAAAATATTGTTTATTAAATTCCTCTTCTAATATTGTATCCCAATCATTTCCTATCATATTATTTTCGGTTTGCGCAGTTGTTGGCATTGCAACCTGAGCATTCTAAATCCTCACACCCCTCTGGTTTTTCAGTTTTTTCATTTAAGCTATACGACCATACATAAATGACTACAATCAAAACAATGGTTCCAATTGCAATAACATAAGGCCACATTATTCTACCTTCTCAACAAGTTGTTTCACTTCTTGAAGTAATTGCTTCACTTTGTCTTTTGAATCTTCCACAGAGTCTCCAATAACACCAGCGTAAATTTTCAATTTTGGTTCCGTTCCTGATGGTCGTAATACAAACCAGGAATCATCTTTCAATTGATATTTAATGACATCTGATTGTTCTAAATCGATATCTTCTACTTGATTGTTGCGATATCTTTTGGATAACAAAAAATCTTCTTTCATGATAATATCAACATTATGAATAGAGGTTAGTTTCGTGTTTCGAAATGATTCCATTATTCTTGTTATCTTTTCACTACCTGTTTTACCAAGTAAATGGATGTTTTCTAAGCCTTCATAATAATATCCATACTTTTGATAGATATCAAGTAATTTTTCATATAATGTTTTATTTTCTGTATTGTAATAGAATGTAGCTGCTTCACTGATTAACAGCATTGCTTGCAGGGAGGCTTTGTCTCTAACAAAGTCTTTAACTACATAACCGTAGGATTCTTCGTATCCAAAAATAAACTCTCTCTCATCCGTTTCTAAATATCTTGCTTGTTCGCCAATGAATTTAAATCCAGTTAAGGTAGAGATAATATCCATTCCAAAAGATCTAGCTATTTTAGCGCCAAAATCAGATGTAACAATGGTATTAAATACAACGCCTTTTTTTGGTAATGTATGAATTTTTGATTTTTCATTCAATAAATAATAAAGCATCAAAGCTCCAGTTTGATTTCCGTTGATGTAAACATATTCATCTTGATAACGAATTGCAATCCCCAACCTATCTGCATCAGGGTCAGTTGCTATTAATAAATGTGCTTTGATATCATTCCCAAGTTTTTCCGCTAAAGCAAACGCAGATTTTTCTTCAGGGTTTGGTAGTTTTAATGTAGAAAAATATGGATCATGAACCATTTGTTCTTTAACCGGATACACATCATATCCAGCTTCTAAAAGCAATCGTTCTCCTAAATATGCACTCGTACCATGTAATGGTGTAAATACAATTTTTAATGGTTTTTCTAAATCTGGATGAATTGCAATACTTCTAACAGCTTCTAAATAAGCTGCGTCCATTTCTTCGTCTAAGAACTCCACAAGATCTTTTGATAATAAATCCGTAAAATGTAATGTTTCAATGGAAAATAGATCTTCTGTTTGATTGACATATTCAATAATCTCATTTGCATATCGTGGAGTATATTGACATCCAAATTCGTCATATATTTTATAACCATTATAATTTGGAGGATTATGACTTGCGGTAATCACTATTCCTGCAAGTGCATGTGTTTGTCGCACTGCAAAAGACAGTTCTGGGGTAGGTCTCAAATCATGAAATAAATACGACTTAATTCCATATGCACCAAGTACTTTTGCAGATTCTTTTGCAAATTCTTTCGACATAAGTCTGTTATCATGAGCGATTACTACCCCTCTTAATAACTCTTCCTTTGGATACGTTTTTAATAAATAAATTGCTAATCCATTATTTGCTCTTCGAATCGTATAGATATTCAATCGATTGGTTCCAGCACCAAGGATACCTCTCATGCCACCTGTTCCAAACGATAAATTCGTATAAAACATATCTTCCAATTCTTTCTCTGTTTTATTATCCAAATCTTTTCTTACAAAAGAATCCAAATTCTTATAATCTAACCACTTTTTATATTCATTTTTCCACATATATATTCATCCTTTCATAGAAAATACTTTTGAAATGTTCAAAAGTATTACAATATATAATCTACAATATTTTCTCTTCTAGGTTTTGGTTCATCCATTTTTCCACTAGGATATCCAAAACAGATTGCGATATCGTGATCGTAGTTTTCAGGAACTTTTAATATTCTATCAATATCTGCCTTATTCGCTTGATGATACATATATCTTGTCTGTCCAATAATACAGGATCCTATTCCCATAGACGCTGCAGCTATCGCCATATTTTCAACAACACAACCAGCATTCACTTGAGAATAGCCTTCTATTTTAGAACTAATAAATATGACAACTGGAGCATGATAAAATATATGAAAATTCTCTACTTTTTCCAATCCTATTTTTTCCATTCCCATCAATGCTAAATAATTAATTTCTTCAATTCTTTCTTTGTTTGTAATAACAGTAAAATGCCAATTTTGTTTGTTCTTAGCACTCGGAGCATACACACCTGCTTCCACAATTGCGTCTAACTCCTCTTTTGAAATCATTTTATCTAAGAAGTTTCTTACACTTCTTCTTTTTAAAATTATATCAATTGTTTTGTTCATAAGATACCTCCTACCAATCAATAAGTGTTTCGATTTCTTTGTTACAAGCTTCCGAAATCTCTAACGTTTTTGAAGCAACTAGTTTCCCAAAATTGACTGCTTCATGCATTGTCCTGTTTTTTAGCAAATACACTATCACTCCAGCAAACAAAGCATCACCTGCGCCTAAAGTGCTAATGATATCACTGCTTTTGTGAGTAACGCTTTGATACATATCTTGTCCGATATTGTATGTAATTGGTTGGTCCGATGAAGAAATCAAACAATTTTTTACTCCCAAATCGATTAATTGTGCTGCACCTAAAATTATATCACAATTGCTTGTCTTTAAAAGTGCATTTAACTCATATTGATTAATCTTTAACAAGTCAATATGTTCTAACACTTTTTCAATCCTTATTACTTTGGATTGTGATACTCCATCTACGAATATTTTTTTATCCTTATATTTTTTTATCAAATAGATTAATACGTCTTCTGAAAAGTTGGTATCAAATACCAAAACATCAAATGTTTTTAAATAATCGTCCAGCAATCCAAAATCTTCTTTTGTTAATTGTTCAAAAGTTCGCATATCATTCACAGCTACATCAAGGTCACCGTCAGCATCATTAATGGATAAATAAGTGGAAGATTTTGCTTGTTTATAGAATGAATTCGTGTAATTCAAACCCAAATCCTTCAGTTTTTCTTCCTGTAGCTTAGCAAAATAGTCGGATCCTATTACAGTTAGAAAACTCACATCCGATTTTAGGAAATGTAAATCCGTGGCAATATTTTTAGCGACTCCACCAAGTGCTATCGTTACTTCACCGATATTGGACTCATGCCGAATTAATTCTTGCTTACTTTTTCCAATAATATCGATGTTACAAGCTCCTAAAACTAATATTTTCATTCTAGAATATCCGTAAATACATAATCCACATCATTTCGGATCAATTTTTCAGCAATATCTTTATCATTGACAATTCCTGCGCTTACTTTCAATCCAAATAAATGCATGTTTTTAATGAAATCTTTCGATACATTGCTGTGATTCATGTGAATATTAATTGCATTATTTTTAGCGAATTCAAATGCTTCATCTGACGTTTTATCTAAACTGAAAAATACAGATTTATTCTCTACCTTTTTTAACAGGTGATTGATATGTTTTTTGTTGTTCGAAATAAACATTGTTTTCTTCAAATCATGCAACAACTCAACTTCTTCTAAAATGGTATCTATCTGTTCTGTTTTAACAATATTATCCATATTTAAAAATGCGACTTTGCGATACACTTTACATATTGCAAGAAAATCAGATAATTTGGGTATGAATATATTTACATCTAAATTGGATGTTTTTCGATCAACCAATGAAAATTTTCGCAATTCTTCGTATGTAAAACTAGGAATGTATAAATTTAATAGTCCTAACCTTAGTAACGTATCATCTAAAGAAATAATAATTTTCGAATCTTTTGAAACCGCCAAGTCACAACTGATACCAAAATACGATCTATTTGAGGCGGCTAAAAAAGAAAAAATAGTATTTTCTGTTTCAATACCACTCAATCCTCTATTTGCAACCATTCCCTTAAAGTATTTGTCAATTTTTATCGTATTCATAATTTCACGCCTTTTTAAAAATAATATATAATTATTTTAACATTAAATAGAAGTTTTATGAATACGATTTTAAAAAAACTATATTTTTGTTAAAATAAAATAGTAAAGAGGTGAAATTATGAAATTAACAGAACTCGGTTTTGATTATGAAAATTTATCATCATGTAATGTTTCTAGAAAAAACTTTATTCTCGCTTTAGTATTTGCAATTTTATTGGTTTGCTTCCTACCAATATTCATTATTTTCTTAGTTATGTATATTGCCCACGCTCCAATGGAAACGAACGGCGTAATACTAAATTATGGAGATCCATCATATGAAAGCACCTATATGACAATCCTAGGTATATTAGGATCATTATCTGGTGTATCAGTTGTCTTAACGTTACTGAGTTTTATTAGTAAACCTAAAACATATTTCATAATGGACAAAAACACAGTTACATTCCATTCATTTTTCTATATTTTCAACAGAAAAAAACAAGAAGAAATATATTTAACAGAGAAAATAGAATACAATAAAGTTATGGTAGAAAACAACCCTAACACGCTTCACGAAATGCTGCACAAATTTATCTTTTGGAAGGATTTTGATGGTTTAAAAAATTATAAAGTAATCAATAAAAGTAAAAAAACAGTTCTTAAATTTACAACCGATAAGTCGTATAATTCAAGAACTAAATTACGAAAAGTGTATTCTTTTTCCAATGATATTAATGTAGTGCCTGTTACTGTAACTGAAACCATTACATATGCATCGTATGGCAATCGTAACAGCCAAAACATTTATAAATACTATTTTGAAGACATCAATCGAAAACAATATTTTGAAATACATCCTGAAATCAAGAAAATGATGAGTGTTTCCAGTTAAGACAATTCATTCAGCGTATTAAGAACCGGTGTTACTTGCTCATAGACTGCACTAACTTCGCCGTTGACAATCTTTACGATAGCAGGGGTATAAGTGATATCAATAGAACTAGAAATGTCTTCTACCCCATCTACTTCAACCAAATACACTGTGGCACTTTCCAGAAGTTCTATCTTTGATAGGACTTCATTTTTTATGGTTAGACAAGCAGTGCAGTGCGAACCATAAAAATAGATATAATATTCCTCTTGGCTTTGATTTAATTGTAAACTTCTATAAACATCCCCCATAGATGTATCCAAAAGCATTGGAGAAAAATATGGGATTTCCGTCATGAAATCTTGTGTGAGCTTACTCCTTCATTTGTAAACCAGACAT
>CAZSVN010000019.1:0-10448 GCA_964610285.1 uncultured Candidatus Izemoplasmatales bacterium | reverse complement strand
CTCTTGGATTTGATTTAAATGTCACCTTGGACTATCAATCATCACACTGGAAAATTCAGAACCATTACGCACTGCATACGTGGTTACTTCCGTGGTAACCTCTGAACAGCCAACGAATAGAATAGATAAAAATAACAGCATTATAAATTGTTTCAAGAAGCCTCACTATCCTTTGCTTTAATTAAATGAGAAACTCTTTTATATATTAACAAAACAATCACACTCAGCATAATACCTTTTAACAAATTAAATGGGATTGTAATCAATGCGATGAATGTAAATAAATTATTTACAGACCCATTGACAGCCGACCCTAAAGAAATTAAATTAGCTACATCAATATGAAAAGCCCAAGCGTAAACCGGTAGCAAAACAAACGCATTTAATACCGCTCCAATAATGATAATGGAAAGGGTTCCTGCTAATAAGCCAACAATAGCATTTTTTTGAGTTTTGTTTTTATGATAAATATAACTTGCTGGTAAAACAAACGAAATACCAATTATGAAGTTTGCAAGTTCTCCAATTCCAAAGGTGATTGATCCACCGTTTATAATAAATGAAATAAGAATTTTAACCGCTTCAATAATGACTCCAGCTAATGGACTAATTGCAAATGCACCGATCAATACTGGTAATTCTGAAAAATCCAATTTATAAATGTCTGGTGGAGCAAAAAATACTGGAAACTGAAATATTTGAAACATTAAGACACCTGAAAAACTCGCTAAAATAGCAATGGTAACTAAATCTTTTGTATTAAACTTTTTCATTACTTCCTCCAATAAAAATACCTGTTTAAAAACAGGTTTCCATCAGAACATTTGACTTCTTCCATCCAGACTTTACTGTCGGTATAGGAATCACACCTATTCTGCCTAAGCTCGCGGACTTTACCGCCGGTTGGGAATTTCACCCTGTTCTGAAGTATTTAAACACAAAAATTATAAATAAAATAATCAAAAATGTCAAGCATTCATTCGTTTTTTGCTACACATCTGAGCATAGAACCATCAAAACCCTTCATTTTTAAAGGTAAACCAATAAAATCACACTCTTCTTCTAATTTATCCAAATTTGTTAAGTTCTCAATAATTAAGATATTATTCCCCAATAATTCACGATGCATATCCAAAAAATCACCATCGATATATTCTAGCGATGGAATATCAAAACCGATGATCTCTATCTTGTTCTTTACCAAAAATGGTACGATATCTCGTTCAAATTTCGGTGGACTAAAATATTCTGGCGTATTCCATTTTTTACTGAAATCACAATTTAACAATAATATTTTATTTGCTTTTCGATATTGCTGAATAATATCAGATGTACGGATAATTCCATTTTCTATGATTGGTTTTAGAACCGTAGCTTTTCTAATGAATTTGTTTATATCCAAAACTTCAATTCCTTCTTTATGATTAAATACATGTTTTTTCACATCTAAATGGGTTCCAACATGCATACTTGTTTCAAAAGATTTCAAATTATATCCGTCTTGTTCTATTGTTTTTGGATTGTCATAATGGATATCTTTATCCCCAGGATATACCACATAATCATTATCGATTAAAACAGTTATATCAATCCATTCACTCATATTATCACCCCATATTATTATATATCAAAACAAAAGAAAAAGGTTGATTAACTCAACCTTTATTGTAATGGTTTGACATTCCAAATGTTTTTTGCATATTCTTGAATGGAACGATCGGATGAAAAGATTCCACTTTTACCCATATTTACAATAGCCATTTTAGCCCACATTTTTCTGTTTTTATACGCTTCATTGGCCAAAGCATGAATCTCTTTGTATGCATAATAGTCTTTCAATACAAAATATCGATCGGAATATACGAGATTATTAAAGATATCTCTAAACTCTTCCTTTTCCACATGCTCAAAGAACCCATTCACTAATTGATCTAAGATGAGTCTTAATTGTGGATCGTTTTTGTATAGTTCTTCTGGATTGTATCCTCCATTATTTAATTGATCATTCACCATTTTGGAATCCATTCCGAATATAAAGATATTGTCATCGCCAACCAAATCGTGAATTTCAACATTTGCGCCATCTAATGTACCAAGCGTTACCGCTCCATTCATCATAAATTTCATATTACCTGTTCCTGAAGCTTCTTTAGATGCAGTCGATATTTGTTCCGAAATATCTGCCGCAGGCATAATCATTTCTGCGTATGTAACATTATAATTTTCCACAAATACTACTTTTAAGAAACGATTAGTATCTTCGTCATGATTCACTTTATCCGCTATGGTATTAATCAATTTAATAACCTTTTTAGCAAAATAATAAGAACCAGCTGCTTTCGCTCCAAAGATAAAGGTATGTGGAACATATTGTTCTCTAAACGACACGTCGTTTTTTAGATGATTATAGATATCCATAATATGCAATGCATTCATAAGTTGTCTTTTGTATTCATGAAGTCTTTTTACCTGAATATCAAAGATAGAATCGGTATCAAGAGCAATTCCTTGTTCCGCAAATATACGCATCGCAAGTTGTTCTTTTTTGATTTTTTTTACTACTAAGAATTTAGATTGAAACTCTTCATCATCTTGAAAAGAAAGAAGTTTTTCCAACTCAGATGGATGCTTTTTAAATCCATCCCCGATTTTTGATTCGATTAGATCTGTTAATTCACGATTGGAATGCAACAACCATCTTCTATGCGTGATTCCATTGGTCACGTTATGGAATTTTTCAGGATACAAATCATAGAACTGCTTCATCTCAATATTCTTAAGGATTTCCGTATGAAGTTTTGCTACTCCATTCACTGAAAATGCGGAAACAATACATAGATGAGCCATTCGAACTAAACCATTATGAATAATTGCTAAATCATTTATCAAATCGCTTTTTTCATAGCCATATTGTTCCAATAGTTCTAAACAGAATCGTCGATTAATTTCTTCGATCAATTGATAGATTCTTGGTAACAAAGGTTTCATAATATCGACAGGCCATTTTTCAAGAGCCTCTGCTAAAATAGTATGATTGGTATACGCCGTAGAATTTTGAGTAATTGTCCAAGCTTCTTCCCAAGTCATTTGATGTTCATCCATAAGAATTCTCATTAATTCTGGAATAATCAATGTAGGATGTGTATCATTGATATGAAATACCACATATTCGGAAAGATTCTGTAAGGTTCCATGCGTTCTTAAATGTTTATCTGTAATACTCTTAACCCCAGCTGCAGAGAAAAAATATTGTTGTTTTAAGCGTAATTGTTTTCCTTCAAAAGTCGTATCATCTGGATATAGAATTCCTGATATTTTTTGAAGATCTGATTCATAAACAAAAGGACTTTTTCCTTCTGGGAAACGTTTCGCAGGTTCTGCATTCCAAAGTCTTAAATAATTGACAACTCCATTATCATCACCAACAATTGGCACATCATAAGGAACTGCCCTAATATATTCTTTTGGTTGATACAAGGGACCGTTATCCCATACTATTTCACCAAAAAATGGAATATCAACCGCTTCCTCTTCTTTTCGAATTTCCCAGACGTATCCATCACTCAACCAATTATCTGGTCGTTCTTCTTGATATCCATCCTTAATTTTTTGTCTAAAAAGACCATAACGATATCGAATACAGTTTCCATAACCTGGAATACTTAAAGACGCCATTGAATCTAAGTAACAAGCTGCTAGTCTGCCTAGACCACCATTTCCTAGACCGGGATCCGATTCATAGTGTTCGGTTTCATTTAAATCATAACCCATATCATTGAACGCTTCTTGAACAACATCGTGAAGCCCCATATTCATTAGATTATTGGTAATCAAACGTCCCATTAAAAACTCCATAGAAAAATAATAGACTTTTTTTTGGTCATTGTTTTCTAATCGTTCATTGGTTTTTATCCAATCCTTAGAGATTTCTTCTCTGACTAATGTTCCCAGTATATTAAATCTCTCTCTTAACGTTGAATTTCCAATCTCTTTTAAATACGTTTTATGTAATCTTTGCTTAAATGCACGTGCAAAGCTTTCTTTTGTTTTAAAAACTCCTGTTATCATAAAGCCACCTCTTCATTTATTATATCATTTTTTCGAAGAAAAAACGGTACAAATGTTCCTGTTACCGTTTTCAATTTGGTTGAATAATCTTGTACAGTTCTATATACTCTTTTGCTGTATCTTTTAACGAGAATTTTGATCGCATTGCATTAATAATGACTTGTTCCCAATTTGCTCTTGAGGAAGCAAAAATATGGAATGCATTATTGATTTGAAAAATTAAATCTCTAGAATCGTAGTTAAAAAACTTGAATCCATTTCCGCGCTTGCTGGACAGGTCATACGCTTCAATGGTGTCATTCAGTCCACCTGTCTGTCTAACAATTGGAATGGTCCCATATTTCAACGCGATCATTTGACCAATACCACAAGGTTCAAATCTAGAAGGCATCAAAAACGCATCACAACCAGCATATATATAACTCGGTTTCGTGGAATCATAACCAAGGTTAATTTTTACCTGATTTGGAAAACGATTTTGAAGAGTAATCAATGCATTCATATAGGATTCATCCCCTGTACCAAGAATCACAAACTGAACTTTCGAATTGTTCAATACGTCATAGAGTGCTGGTATTAATATATCGAATCCTTTTTGTTCCACAATTCTCGTAACCATACCCAACAAAAAGTATTCATCGCCTACATTGATACCCATTTTTCGTTGTAAATCTTCTTTATTGACTTTTTTTGCTTCAAATACATTAACTAAAGTATAACGCATTTCTATTTCTAAATCTTGTTTTGGAGAAATATCCGATTCTAAGCCATTTAGAACGCCATAGAAATCACGGTCTCTTCGATTGATGACATCCACAAGGTTTTTACTGTAATATTCATATTTCAATTCATCACGATATGTTTCGGAAACGGTAGAAATTTTAGTTGCGTTCATCAACCCAATTTCCATAAAATTCATCTTTGCTTGAATGTACTTACCATTATTTTCAATTCCTAATTTCGTATAAATATCAGAATTAAATATACCTTGATATTCAATGTTATGAATAGTCATCAGCGTTTTAATATCTACATTTAAATGTTTTAAAAGTGTAGGAATCAATCCAGTATGCCAATCATGCAAATGAATGACATCAGGCTTTTGTTCTAATACATCCAAAAAGATAACAACTGCTTTGGAGAAAAATGCAAATCGGTCGCCATCATCCTCATATCCATATATGTTATCGCGATCAAAAAAGTCATACGATTCAATAAAATAATAGGTCGTGTTTTGATTGCTCACGGAATATAGATTTACTCGATATAATTGTTCATCATATTCAATTTTATTGGCAGCGATTAATTCTAAAAATAATCCATATTTATTCTTTACAACAGGATAGAGTGGTAACACCACTTGTGATTTGATTCCCAAAGAACTAAATTGGGTGGCGATTCCACCTACAACATCTGCTAACCCTCCTGTTTTAATATAAGGGAAGCATTCTGAAGCTACTTGTAATATAGATAAACTCTCATTTGAGACTACAATTTGTTTTTTCTCAGAAACAAATAACTTATCCGGATTTCCTTCCACAACAGAATCTTCTAAAACCGTAGTTTCTTTGTCGAAGACAGAGTATTCTATCCTTGAATTAGCTTTAATTCTACATTGATTCATAATAACGGCGTTGCACACTTGTGCGCCTTTTTCAATGTGAACTTTTCTACCAATAATCGAATTATTCACTTCTCCTTCGATAAATGCTCCTGAAGCAATAATAGAATTTGTTACCATAGCATCTTTTCCATACCTACTAGGTGCGGACATTGTTTCTTTCGAAAAGATAGGTCGATCTTTTTTGAACCATTCTTTACGAACATTTTTGAATAACATTTGCATGTTTGCTTCATATAGTTCTTTCGCAGAATTTACAAAATAACAAGAAGACGCTAAAGTGTAAATCTTTTTTTTGAGATTTGGGGCATAGTCGAAAACATCTGATAAATTCCGAAACTGTATTTGGTCATAATTATATACATATTCTAACAATAGTTTTTTTGACAAAATGTACGTTTTTAAACGGTTTTTATCTTGAGACAATACCTCTGTAATATCCGCTTCTTCTGAAAGATGGGAATCTAAAAAGACATTATAATCCACATTCCATACGATGTTGGCAGGAGAAACAATCACATACTCTTGATTGGACCGTTGAAAATATTCTATGTGTTCATACATTCTTTGAAAACTAATAGAGTCTTCGAATGTAAGATTTAAACTTTTTGGAGGCAGAATAAAAATACCATCCTGTCTTCTATTTAAATCCCAGCGATCCCCGGAACCAATATGATCCGCTAAAGAACGATAATTACCATATGGGAAAATGGATACATTCGTTATTTCAGAATTTTTACAATTGGATAATGTAAAATCAATCAAACGGTATTTCGCCCCAAACGGTAATGCTCCGGGAACTCTGTGTCTAGTTAATTTAGAAAAATTTCCTTTAATTGTTGCGTCGATTACCATAAATAAATTACTCACAAATTTCACCTACTTCCAGTAGATTGTCATCTGTGATCAATGTGATTTCATCTCTATCACAATGATAACATTCTGGTACAATAACTCCTTTATTAACAATTACATTTCTTAAGAAAGAATTAAACCCAATTTTTACATTCGGTAAAATAACCGAATCAATGATTTTCGCACCCGCTTCAATAACCGATTCATAGGCAACAGTTGAATGATTCACAAACCCATTGATAAGACACCCATCTGCGATTACAGAATTGATGGCTTTTCCTTTAGAAAGCATAACATGAGGATTTAAGTTTAACGATTTTGAGTAGATTGGTAAATTATGAGAGGAATTTAACCCTAAAAAATCTGGATTATCTAATAAATCCATATTGGCTTTGTAAAGCGATTTAATGGTTCCAACATCTTTCCAGTATCCTTTAAAATTATATAAGGACACCACTTTCTTAGAATCAATACTTTTTGGAATAATATTTTTCCCGAAATCAATGTCTTCTTCACTTGCTTTATCTAATAATTCTTCTAACGCGTCGATAGAGAATATGTAGATTCCCATGGATGCTAAATTGTTCTCTGGTTTGGAAGGCTTTTCTTCAAACTTCGTTACTCTGGATTTTTCATCACATGTTAAAATCCCGAAACGACTCGCTTCATTGATATTCACTTCCGTTGCACCGATGGTAATATCAGCATTGTTGTTTATATGATGCTCTAACATCAATTGATAATTCATTTTGTATATGTGGTCCCCTGATAAAATGAGTACATATTTTGGTTGATAGCTTTTAATAAAATGAAAGTACTGTTTTACTGCGTGAGCAGTTCCTTTTTGCCATAAAATATCATCTCTTCGAGAGTATGGGGTTAGAAAACGGATTCCTCCATCAAGAACATCCAAATCCCAGGAAGTTCCACTACCGATATAGTACATCAGTTCAAAAGGCTCATACTGTGTAACGATACCACATACATCGATATTGCTATTGGTAATATTACTTAGAGTAAAATCAATCAAACGATATTTCGCGCCAAAAGATACAGCTGGTTTAGCTGTTTCTTTTGTTATATCCGCTAGTCTTGTTCCTCGTCCACCGACAAGAATCATGGAAATCATCGTTTTCTTCATAATTTATCCTTTGTATTTTAAAATTGTTATCGATAAAGGTGCTACCTTAATATCAATGGATTGTTCGAATCCATGTTGTTCCAATTCCATAGAAGGAACTGGTGTTCCATTAAATATATTAGAACCCCCATATAAATCTTTATCCGAGTTTAAGATTTCTTCATAGATTCCTGGTTTTGGAACGCCTACAAAGAAATGCTCATATGCATTAGGAGTCATGTTCAACAGAACTATCGCAAATTCATTTTCTGATTTCCCAAATCTTATATAAGAGAAAATAGATTGATTATAGTTGGATTGATCAATCCAACGAAATCCCTCTGGATTATGGTCTAACTCATAAAAACACTTATGGTGATTATAGACTTTAATCAAATCTCTAACAAATTGGTTCGCTCTACTATGCAATGGATATTCTAATAAGAACCAGTCCAGTTCTTCTTTATCTTTCCACTCGTGCATTTGAGCAAACTCTCCACCCATAAATAATAACTTTTTGCCTGGATGAGTGAATTGAAGTCCTAAAAGAATTCGGTAATTAGCAAATTTTTGCCAATAATCTCCCGGCATTTTATCAACCAACGACTTCTTACCATGCACAACTTCATCGTGTGATAGTGGTAAAATAAATCTCTCTGAATAAGTATATACCAAACCAAACGTGATTAGATCATGATGGAATTTCCGGTGCACAGGATCTTTTTCAAAATATTTAATTGTATCATTCATCCAACCCATATTCCATTTGAAATCAAAACCGATTCCACCATCTAATACATTGGTAGTTAGATTTGGATAAGCGGTTGAGTCTTCTGCGAATAACAGAACGGAATGGTCTTTTTCTTTTACTGCGTAAGATAGATTTTTTAAGAATTCAATCGCTCCATAATTGGTTCCAACATGCATATTACCTAAATAATATATAATATTTGAAACGGCATCAATTCTGAAACCATCCACATGAAAATAATCCATCCAAAAATAAGCATTTGAAATCAAAAATGATTTTGTGGTTCCTTTCCCTAAATCGAGATTGACCGTACCCCAAACTTCATTTTCACGGATTTTTTTGTCAGCGTATTCATATAATGGTTCTCCATCAAACATGTATAAACCATGACCATCTTTGCAGATATGGCCAGGAACCCAGTCCAAAATAACTCCAATGTTTTCTTCGTGACATTTATCAATCAAATACATTAAATCTTTTGGGACACCATATCTTGCGGTTGCGGAGTAATATCCCGTGCCTTGATAACCCCAGGATTCGTCAAGAGGATGTTCTACCAAAGGCATCACTTCAATATGAGAAAATCCATGTTCTTTTACATATGGAATTAAATACTCTACTAATTCATTGTATTTATGAAATCCTCCACTTGGTTTCGTCATCCATGAACCAAGATGAACTTCATAAACAGATAATTTTTCTTCAAAATGATTCTTATGTTTTCTAGATTCTATGTATTCTTGATCATGCCAAACATACCCATTAATATCATAGACTTTTGAAGATGTTTCAGGACGATTGTCAGAAAAGAATGCATAAGGATCCGCTTTAAAAATAGTTTGTCCATAGGAAGTAACGATGCAATATTTATATCTTTCCCATTCCGATAAACCAGGAATAAATAATCCAAACACACCGAAACCATCTTCTTTTTCCATCACATGATTTCTGGAATCCCAATGGTTAAAATCACCGACTACTGAAACAATTTTTGCGTGTGGAGCGTATACCCTGAAGAACACACCAATAACAGTTCCTTGATCATCTTTAACAAAGTGAGAACCAAAAAGATTATATGCTTCTTTTAACTTACCTTCATTAAAAAGATATAAATCTAATTCTGTTATTTTATTCATATGTTCCTCCCATTCTTTCTTTTATTTTTTGATAAGTATACCCTTTCCTCAGCAGACTAGATAATATATTACTCGCTGCGGTTTCTTTATTTTTACTATATTTTTTTTTAGCAAGTAAGTAATCTTTTTTTAAAGCATCCTCTTCTGAAATGGTATTCGATATCTCTTCTCTAAAACGCTCAACCATGGAATTAACCATTTCATAATCATATCCCTTGCGGATAATGAATTGTTTGATATCTTGGATAGTTTTATTCAATGATTTGTTTTTAGATTGAGTTAATTTTTTCTGGTATAAATATTGAATATTTTCTTGTACTTGTTTGTTCGTAATTTGATCAATAATAGGTTGATAAATAGATTCATCGATTTGTTTTAATTTTAGTTCATAAATGATCTTATTGATTCCAAGTCTTTTATACTCAAAGGATTCATGAATATAGTTTTTTGTATAGGATACATCATCCAATATTCTGGATGTTCTAAGTTTTTCAAGGTAGTAAACTTGATCATCTCCAAAAATGCTTTTTTTGGCAAGAAATTGTTGCATATCTAGAGTGCATCGTTGTTTATATAAAGCATAATGTAATACTTTTTGAAATAATTCGTCACTTTTATACGCTTCTTTAAACTTCTTATAATCTGCGTTAGTTAATTCTTTTCCTTTTAACAAACGAAACTCAACCAATAATTCTTCTGAGATGATATATTCTTCTTCTTTGTCCTTCTTCAAAATAACTAAGTATTTTTTCTTGATTGGTTTTACTTGAATAACTTGAAACATAACAAATCACCTCTTTAAGAAAAAATCCAATTACACCATCTGTCAGATAACCGTGAACCCGGTGAAAGCAGAAAATGATGAGATTATTGGTTTTATCAGTAAAGAGGTAAGAA
>CAZSVN010000018.1:0-16715 GCA_964610285.1 uncultured Candidatus Izemoplasmatales bacterium | reverse complement strand
CTGTCTACTTTTAAGGGTTCACTTCAAATTTGCTGGATTTTTTTTATTCGTTATATCCTTCAATCCATAACCAATAATCTCTACCGTAAATGGTATATTTGTGCGTGAGCCCATAGCGTTTGGATTCCAAAAGAATTGGTGATTGGATATTATTAGGGTCTTTGTCCCTAAGACGCTTCATAGTGGCAAACAGTTTCTCCGTATTCACGTTATTGCTAGATTGTAATTTTGCTATATAACGAGTATTATTTGTTTGAATTTCATAATTTAGTTGAATATCATCTTGATCGATAAATTCATTTATTTTTTTACAATAATCTACTGTCCGAGCCAAGAATTCGTCAATTTTAAGATGCACAATACTATCAATATTCGCATAACTTAAAACTAAAGTATCCCCTTTATCTTCTAAAACCTTAAATCCAACACTTAAATGAGTTTGAATTGATGCTTCATTCCATTTTCTAACCACTGAGTGAATAGAATCATATCCAAGTTTGAAAGCGTGTGTGATGGTTTCTACTAACACCTGTTTGGCATATCCGTGTTGTCGAAAATCTCGATGTGTTTCCAATCCACTGATGTAGATTTTATTCTCTCTTTTCATTAAACGGCACAACGATATGATACGTTTATTTTCATTTAGAAGAATTGTATAAAACAGGAAGTTCTGATCGTTAATTAATTGATACAAATATTCTAAATACTCTTGTTTAATATCGTTCTTTAAATCTGCGGTCTTTTGTTTTGACATTTTTTCTAGATAATATCCGCGATCCATCTCAAGGCCATAGTTATAGGCATCAAACCAAGTTGACTGTTCTTTCTTTGTTAATTCTTTAATGTTCTTTTTACTCCAGTATTCTACAACCATAGAACAGTCCTCCTAGAATCTAACTAAGTACCTTGCCGTAGCAACATTCCTTATCATAACTGGTAATCACTACACCTACTTCTTGGCCAATATAGGAAGAATCTGCTTTTATACATACCAATAAATAATCTCTAGTATGTCCTTGTAAATACTCCCCTTTGATCTGTTCTGGAATCACATAATGAGTTTGACCAATTTGCTGTTCAATATGCTTTGTTTTTAATGCTGTACTTAATTCAAGTAATCGATGCACACGTTCTTTTTTTATACTATTATCAATTTGACCATTCATCTTCGCAGCGATGGTTCCTTCTCTTCTAGAGAATGGAAACACATGCAATTCTTGAAAGTCTACTTTTTGAATAAATTCATATTGTTCTTTAAACTGTTCTTCTGTTTCTCCCGGGAACCCTACAATCACATCCGTAGTAATAGCTAAACCAGGTATGTGTTGTTTCAAGTTTAAGATGATTTGATAGAATTCTTCCGTTGTATACTTTCGATTCATTGATTGTAATATCTGATTCGATCCACTTTGAAGTGGAATGTGTATGTGATTCACTATTTTTTTAGAACGACTAATGATATCTACAACATGATCAGTCAGTTCGGTTATTTCTATGGATGATATTCGAATACGAATCAATCCATCTACCATTTCTAAATCCTCTAATAATTCTCCAAATGAATATTGTTTCAAATCTTCCCCATAACCACCAGTATGTATACCTGTTAAAACTATTTCAATATGACCAGACTTTACAAGAGTTCTTGCTTCTTGCAACACAACCGCTTTTGGTTTTGAACGTATACGTCCTCTTGTATAAGGAATAATGCAATAAGAACAGAAATTATTACAACCATCTTGAATCTTTAAGAACGCTCTTTTGTGATGTTTAAAGTCACGAATAATTAATGGATCGTAACGTTCTTTCACATCCAAAGGTTCTACTTTATTCAATTTTTGTTTGGTAGACATGTATTCATTTAAATAATCTAAAATCTTATCACGGTTTTTGGTTCCCAGTACAATTTTAACTCCCTCTATTTGCAAAATTTCTTCTGCTTTTAGTTGCGTCAAACAACCCATAGCAATCACGATTGCGGATGGGTTGATTTGATAAGGTCTACGAATAATTTTTTTTGATTTTCGCTCTCCAGTATTGGTTACCATACAGGTGTTAATGATATAGACATCTGCGTGTTGATTGAAATCTACAACTGTAAATCCGTTGCGTTCAAATAGTTCTATGGCAGCTTCTGTCTCATAAGAATTTACTTTGCAACCAAGAGTATTGAAAGCTACTAGCATGTTAACTCTCCCACTGATAGCGAAATGCAGATGCCACAAATATCGCTGCTGTTTCGCTTCTTAAAATTGTTTTTCCCAAAGAGACTAATTTTGCTTTCCCCATTAAGTATTCGATTTCTTTGTCATCAAAACCACCTTCAGGACCAATTAACACTAGAACTTTTTTGTTTTTAGATGCTTTTTTAAAATGAGCCATAATGGCATGATCAGTAGTTTCTCTAGCATATGCCACTAAAACAATGTCATATTGGTCATATGGCAAATCATAGATGGTTGAGATTTGTTTAACAACCGGTGGTTTCGTTCGTTCGCTTTGTTCACTTGCTTCTTTTGCAATCATCTTATAACGTTCATACTTTTTGTCATAATCGTCGATTTTTATGATAGAACGAGTTGTTTCTAAGGGATAGAAATCTTGAATTCCTAATTCTGTTGTTTTTTGTAAAACCAGTTCAAAATTGTCTTTTCGAATCAATGCCTGAGCAATGGATAAATTCATGGTATTATCTTCTCGAATGATTTCTTCAACTTTTTTTAGAACGACTTTGTCTTTTAAAACTTCGATAATTTTAGACTTAAACATTTGTCCAGAATAACTACAGACAACAACCATATCTTCTAACCCTAAACGCATAACGTTTTTTATATGGTGGTAATCACCATTTTCTGTGGTTATAAAATCCCCTTCAAAAAATTTGTCTTCTACGAAATATCGTTGCACAAACATCACCTCCTTTATTTTTTTGTTGAAATAAACCACTGAAGTGGTTTATTCCATATTTTTAATAGCTTCGTATGCTCTTGCGTTTCTTCCTTCTCTTAATGTAACTACAGTGGTATCGGTAAATTTCGATAACACTTCCATCTTTTGTGGTGGTGTTGCTAAAATAATTTGTACTGGAAGTTGTTTGATAAATTCCATCATTGATTTAATTCTTGATGTATCCATTTTATCGAATACTTCATCAAAGATGATTAGTCCGATGGTATCGTGGATTCTTCCGCCTTTGGCTTGTTCAAACAAACGAACAAATGATGCAAGAGTCGCAACATAGAATGGAACTTGTGTTTCTCCACCTGATTTTTCTTTAAAAACTTTTGAATATAGAAGAGATTCCCCTTGTTCGTTTCTAATTAGAATATCATAATCCATATAAGTACGGTAATCCGTAAAACGATTCACGACTCCTGGTGAATTAATATCTTCACTCGCAAGATTTACAAATAGTTCTTCTAGTTGTCTTTGATACTTCATTTCAAAATCATAATTTAGCATTTCTGTTCCTGCTTTTAATGATTCATCACTCAACACCATATCATAGTAATCGCCATACTCTTTGGATTTAGGGAAAATAAATTCATAGGTGTCTTCTCCAAAGTGTATTTCATGTAAGGTTTGATTGATGCGACTAATTTCATCTTGAGCGGAAACGATGTAATCTCTTAGTTTTGCGATAAAGTCTTCTTTGAATAGTTTTTCAGCGGATTCTCTTGCTTCGCGAACTTTCGATTCATATTTCACTAGTTCAGACTTCACGAGTTTATTGAATTCATCAAGATAGTCCTTGATATTCTCCATACCAAACTGATAACCTAAATTGTACGTGTTGGTATATTTAAACTGTTTTGTGCGTAAGGAATCATCTAGGTTGTTGACGTTTTCCAATTGGGAAGCAATTCGAACTTGATATTCCTCTACGATATTATTAATATTGTTGTATTTAGCAATTTCGTGATTGTATAATTCTTTTGCTTCTTTTTCTAACACAATATTTTCTTCGCCAACATTTGCGATTGCTTTCGTTAATTTGTTGACTGCTTTTTCAATAACAAGAAGACTTTCATGATATTTGATTTCATCGGAGTTCAATTTACCATTTTTCTCGTAAGCTTTTCTACGATTTGTTTCAATGCCTCTGATTTCTTCTTTCATATTCTCATATTCAAGACGTAATTCCGTAAGACTCTCTTCTGGTAATTGTGTTTTCTTCTTAGTTAATTCTTTTCTTCTTTCTTTTAATACATCTACAGAAACAAAGGAATCCAGTAATGAAATCAATCCATTGATGTCTAAACTATTAATCGCATTAATTTCTTCTGTGATCAATTGAATTTGATCTTGAACTTTATTAAAGTTCTTTTTCATCTCGGTTGCTTGTAAACGCCATTTTTCCAATTGTTGTTCTTGAGCTTTCTTTCCTATAAAAGGTTTTTCTTGATTGCGGTTAAGTGATCGAACTGTATAGCTACGGTATACCATTCCAGAGTTTGTGATTGCTTGTGGATATGTTTCTAGTTCAGAGACAGTATCGACCATAATAAGGTTCCCACACGTCATATTGATGTAATGTCTTGCATCAACATTTTCAGAACTAATAATACTCGCTAAAGAATGTTCACGGAAATTGTTGAAACTTTGAATTTTCTTCGTATTGACAAGACCTATTCCATATATTTTTAATGTATCTTTCACTTGATTGTATACTTCTAGAGCAACATCAAAGTATCTAGGTTCTACAATTAAGTTGAATCGTTGGAATCCTAAATAGTCTTCGACAGTCTCATGCCAACTAGGATCCACTACTTCTAACAATTCACAGAGAATATGTACATTGATGTCAACGCCATAACGACTTTTTACACCAGATTCAATTTTGCTTTGTAAATTTTTAATCATTGGATTATATAACATTTTATGGTTTTCTAAGTCTTTTAGAATGCCATATATTTTATTAATATCTTCAATTAACCCGTTCTTTATGTGGTTCAACTTGCCTAATTCAGTTTTGTCCGCATCTTCAATTGCCAGTAATTCTTTTCTTGCTTTCAATAGTTTTAATTTGTTTTCTTCATAATTTTCTTCATCGATCTTCGTTAATTCAATCTTTGCAAGATCATTGTAGGCAGACTTTTTGTATTCCGACTTCAATTCATCAATGATCGGTTTTGCTCGTTTGAATTTTTTACTTGCATAACGTTTGATTTCTTGTTGATCATTGATTTTTTGTTCTAAGTCTTTTAATTCTTTGTCATATAACTGAGCCATTTTAAAGGTATCATTGCTTTGCAACATGGTATAGACTTCTTTGCTTCTTTCGTCCATAATACTGAGTTGCGTATCAATCTCTTCTATGCTCTTTTGATTTTGACTTTTTGCGATTTCGATTTTTTCTTGTTTGACATTTATTTTTTCAATCTCATTTTTATACTGTTCAATTTCTAGCATTTTTAAGAAGTAATCATAGAATTCTTTTTGACTTTGATTTTGTTGGATTTCTTCATAAATCAATTTGATATCCGTTAAATCATGGACTTTTTTCTTGATAATTTTAAGCGTAGCTTCTAAATCTCGATAAGCATTAATTGATTCTTTTATAGATTCAACATCCAATACTTTTTCTTCCAATAGGTAACGATAGATAAAATCTTTTACATCTGGTATTGGTTTGAAAGCGAGCGCTTTTGGAATCAATGAAAAATAGGTTTCGTTGATGGACCCAAATAAAGAGCGGAAAGCTAGTTTTGCTTCTCTTCTTGTTAAAAATACTTTTTCAGCATATTTTGCTTTCTTAAATGAAATCGTAGTTAAGATACGATTTTCTTCATCAATGAAATACGTGTCATTCATTTGCCCTTTGATGTGATAGAAAATTACTTTTGGTGGTAGGATTTCACCAAAAACATCGATAACACTTCCCACTACAAAATATTCTTGTTTGGTTTCGTCGTAGAATTCCAGAGCAACATGACCTGTTGTATCACCTGCTCTTAAATATTCTTGGTTATCAATGCCTAACTTACATTTTACATATCCTCTTAGATCACGTTTACTTTTTTCATTCGCAGCGAGATTAAAAATTTGATCTCCAGCAGTGATGATAAATGCAACAGCATCTACGATGGTGGATTTTCCAGTAGCGTTTTGCCCAGTAATCAAGGTATTATTTTTTATATGGATTGTTTCATTAGCAAAATAATGCCAATTGATCAATCGTATTTTAGTTAGTTTCTTCATCGTCTTCTTCACTTCCTTGCTTGGTTTCTATTCTTGAAATTAAGTCATACACATCATTGATTGCACTTGTATTAATTGCCATAAGTATGGTTGGAAATATGATGATTTTACAATTGGATTTCGTGATGTCGCCGATTGGTTCAATCAAATTGAATTTCTTGTACATTCTTAATACTTTCACAAGATCTGTTTTATTGATTTTACGTTTTAATTCTAGAGATTCATAATATTGATGTAATTCTTCAATGGATACAACTACATTATCATTTACCGAGGTATCCGATAAATGTTGATGATAAAGTATTCTCAGAATTAACAATATGATCGTTTCTTCTTTTTTAAGTCTTAAAATATTGGAACTATCTTTATGAACTAATTGACAAGCTCCGTTTTCACGATCGAGATTTATTTCATAATTCATGATTTCAAAATATTCATCAAAATATTTCTTGTAACTAATTAAGAAATAATACATCTCTTTATTGTCTACTTTATCTCTTGCTAGAAAACCTGTCGATAATAATCGTAAACAAGTCCTAGAAAACATATTACGTTGCCCCGTATTCAATTCTTCAAATTTTTCTAAAATCATTCTTCAAACCCCCTTATTATTTCGAAGTCAGCTAATTGGAATCTTGGATGCTCAATTGGCTTTGTAAGTGGTTGGATGTAGTAATCCAGCTCATCCCCGGCATACACTAGAATATATAATAACTTTAATACTGCTTCATCTGACATGTCATCACGAATAATTTCTGATGCTCTAATTAATTTGTTTGTTTCGAAGTAATCACTCAAATACTTATTGATGACTTCTTCACTATAATTACGTTCAAATTCTTTATAGAATTCTTCTTGTAGCCTTACTCCTGGTCCACCATTGTTTTCAACTAGGAATTGGGAATCTATTCGTTTATAGAACCCTCTAGGTGTAAATAAGGAGTTGTTGTTTAACTGCAAGTAATTTGCCATATTAAATAATGGTTCTATCGTATTTAACGCCTTGTTTGAACGGTGTTTTTTGATTTCCGTAGCGGTGTATCTTAGAATACGATTTAATTTCGTTATGACATTTTCATCATCTGATAGTAAGAATTTAATTTTTGCAATGGTTGAATTGACATAAACCTTATTCTTCTTATCTATTTCATCGATAATATAATTAATGGAATTGTAAATATCAATTACATCGTCCAGTCGTTTATTTGCTTTGACCATTGCCAATTCTTTATTATTATGAGCTTGCATTAAATATTCTTGTGCAATCTTTTCCATAATCACAGGGTCGGATTGAAAACCTTCTAATTTTTTAATGATTTCTAAACGATATTTATTGATATTATCACTCGTCTTTAATCTTCTATAAGCTTGATCTACCAATTCTACTTTATAATTAACCAGCAAATTAATTAAATCCTTAATCTCAGAATTATCAATAATCGTTCGAATATAATATTTCAGTCTAGAATCTAATTTCCGAATTTCTCTTACAAAGGCAGCTGTATTTTTATACACCTGATCAATGATCATACCATATTCACCCTGTTCACTCATTAATAAGGAATACACAGTGAAGATATAGCCCCTAAATTCATGACCTTCTGATTCAGCATTATAGATAGAATCACTAGAAATTTCCTTCAAGGCTTCGATGATGGTTATGGAGTAATCTCTAAAATTAATGATTTCTTCATAATCATTGTTTATATCGATATCAATCCATTCACATTCTTCAAGACGACGAATCACTTGATTCGCTCGATCTCGATTGGTAACGATCAATTCCTCTTCATTATTTTCTAATTCTTCTTCCAATGGATATAGATCCAGATAATCAATAATTACCTGTTTTGCAATTGATTTGTCCATACCTAAAATGGAACCTTGTTCATAGGCCTTATACATTTCTAGTATACATGCTACATAAACTGATTGGTTCTTACTTGCCAAAACACTAAAGAATTGCTTTGGAATTACATTGTATAAATCCATAATATCACTTCCTATTTTTCTCTCGAATATTTGAAACTTCCACCAACGAGTAAAGAAAGGGTATTTTCAATCATTACCCAATCTTTTCTAAATGCCTTCAGTTCTTTTTTACCTTTTGGAGTAATTTGATAATAACGTCGATTCATTCCCTTTTTATTTTTTTCAGTATAGCTTGAAATTTGTCCATCAATTAGTAATTTTTTCAATGCAATATAAAGGGTGGCTTCTGTAAGTTGGATGTTTTGTTCACTAACAGATTCTATAATTTTTGACATTTCGTAACCATAACTGTTAAATTTTGCTAGTATAGATAAAATAATATAGTTAGTAAATCCTCTTACATATTCCCCAGAATTAGTCATTATCTCACCTCCTTTATATAAACACGTTATGTATAGGTTGTGTTTATACATAATCTCTTTATATATTATACAATATTTTGATGAAGTTGTAAATAAGAAAATAAAAAAAAGAACCCAAATTTATTGGGTTCAAAGTTTAAGTGATAGTTGTTTATCGGGTTTAATAAACGATTTATTAATGTCTTCTATCTTATAAAGCATACGATATTCCGCACATTTTAATGCGAGAATTTCAGATAATTTTTTTCGGTTCGGAGAATAACAAATATAGGAATCTTTATAGGTTTGTTGATACTTCTGTTTTATTCCTGGAAAATAGGCGTCTAGTTTTGTATAGAAATAGGCTTTTTGCCTATCACGTAAGGTTACCCCAAAAGAGGCAAATATATGATCTGCTCGATAACGTTTAGCTAGCTCTATCAAATCCAATAAGTTTTTTTCATCATCATTGATAAATGGTAAAACTGGCATTAAGGTTACTCCTGCTTTAATCCCATTATCCGTTAGGGTTTTGATTGCTTTAAAACGTTCTATTGTAGTACTAGAAAAAGGCTCTAGTTTCTTTTGTAATTCATCATCCGCAGTAGTAATGGTAATATTTACAATTACCGATTGGTGTTTATTCAATTGTATAAGTAGGTCTAAATCTCTTAATATGCGATCACTCTTTGTGATGATAGATACACCGAAGCCATACTTGATCAATAATTTAAGGGAATCTCTAGTCAATTCTAGTGCACTTTCAAGAGGATTATAAGGATCTGACATCGACCCCATTGCAACGATACCTTTAAATCGCTTTTTGACTAATTCCGATTCTAAAATAGCTAAAGCGGATTTTTTTGGCATAATATGATCAAAATCATCAATGCCATAGCAAAGACTCCTGGAATCACAGTAAATACATCCATGTGAACAGCCACGATATAGGTTCATATTATAATCATTATAAAACCAAGAAGTCATATCTGGTTTTGTTTTCTGTAATATAGTTTTCGCTATTAATTCTTCCATATACATATTATATAGAAAAGATGCACATATTGAAAGCGTAAATTCAATTATTATTAGAGAAGCATTATTAGACTATGTTATATAAAATATAGAAATAGAACAACACTGAACATTACTAGAAAACTTATGATCATAATATTGAGTGTTTTCGAGTAACCTTTCGGTGATATTTGCCCTTGTTTGTCTAATGCCTTGATCGTTGGAAACAGCCGCCAGTAAAAGGATAATATAGAAATAATAAATGCAATCACGGTGTATAGTTGTGTTTCTACATTGCCAAAAATAACAATCACAATTCCAACCAAAACAAATATGAGTTTTGTTCCAGCAACCCAGTTTATTAGGTACCCAACAAATGGTGAAATCTCAACTTGTTTCTTGGATTCTTCTAATGCGTTAAATACTCCAACACCATTCCCTATCTTGGAATCAGGCATAAAATATAGTATTAAAATGTTCAATGTTTCAATTGTAACAAATATCAATATTCCAATTTGTAATATATTCATTTTATTCTCCCAAAATTTATTACCTATATTATAACAAAAAAAGCTGATAAAATATCAGCTTTTATTTAAATGAATCTTTTAATTTTGACCAAAATGATTTATTTTTCTTTGGTGTATCTTCTATTTTTAATAGTTGTTCAAATAATTTTTTCTGTTCATTGGAAAGTTTCGAAGGTGTAACTACTGTTACAATAACATGTTCATCGCCTTTTACTTTAGAACGAATATTTGGTGCACCTTTTCCACGTATTCTAAATTTGGAATCGGATTGAGTACCACTCGGGATTTTTAGTAATACATTTCCGTAAACAGTTGGCACTTCCAACTCTACTCCTAACGCTGCTTGAGCAAACGTGATTGGGATGTTGATAATAATATCATCTGCTTGTCGCAAATAGGTTTCCGATGGTTTCACCTCGAAAATGATATATAAATCTCCGTTTGGTCCACCACTAGAACCTTTATTGCCAAACCCTTCTAAGCGAATTTGTTGTCCAGTTTCAATTCCTTCAGGCACTTTGATTTCTACTTCTTTTTGAATTCGTTCAACACCTTCACCATTACAGTTTGGACACTTGTTAATGATTTCTTTTCCTGTTCCATTACAGGTTGGACACGTTCTTCTTGTTTGAGTTCTGCCAAACAATGTTTGTGCTTCCTCAATTACAGAACCAGTCCCATGACATTGTGAACAAGCTTTGATATCACTTTTCGATTTCGCGCCTAAACCATGGCAAACATGACATTCATCATAAACTGGAATACGTATTTTTTCTTTTTTTCCGAAAATCGATTCTTCGAAGGAAACTGTCATTCTTCGTTGAATATCAGACCCTTTTCTAGGCCGATTAGATTGTCGAGATGTACGTTGGCCGCCACCAAAGAACGCACTAAAAATATCTCCAAAATCAAAGTCTCCTTGACTAAATCCGCCAAATCCACCAGGGCCACCCCCTGCGTTATCAAACGCTTGATGACCAAATTGGTCATATTGCGATTTTTTTGTTGGATCGCTCAACACATCATATGCGTGTTGAACTTCTTTGAATTTGGATTCTGCATCTTTTTCTGTGGAAACATCAGGATGATATTTTTTTGCTAACTGTCGATACGACTTTTTAATTTCTTCCGCAGAAGCACCTTTGGACAGCCCTAGCACTTCATAGTAATCTCTTTTGCTCATTCTTTACACCTCTAGACAAAGTTAAATTGCAGTTGCCTGCAATTTAATCTATTTACATTTCTTTATAATCAGCGTCAAATACATCGTCATCTTCTTTGGATTCTGATTGACCATCTTCTTGAGTAGCATCCACATCAGGTTGCCCTTGTTGATCTGCTTGTTGTTCTTTGTATACTCGTTCTGATAAAGCTTGAGCAGATTTTTCTAAGTTTGCTTTTGCTGATTTAATCATATCTAGATTTTCACCTTTTAAAGCTTCTTCTAACTCTGTGATTTTTGCTTCCGCTTCTGATTTTTCAGTTTCGGTAATTTTATCAGCTAAATCTTCTATTGCTTTTTTCGTTACGAATATTAATTGGTCAGATTCGTTTCTCAAATCAACTTCTTCGCGTTTTTCTTTATCAGCTTCTGCGTTTTCTTCTGCTTCTCTAACCAAACGATCGATTTCATCGTCGGATAAACTTGATGATGATTGAATGGTAATCGAGTTTGCTTTTCCAGTCGCTACATTTTTCGCATGAACATTAACGATACCATTTGCATCGATATCAAATTTAACTTCGATTTGAGGAACGCCTCTTCTTGCTGGTGGAATATCGCTTAATTGGAAATGTCCTAAAGTTTTATTATCTTTTGCCATAGAGCGTTCACCTTGTAATACATGAATGTCTACAGTTGGTTGATTATCTTGTGCAGTACTAAATACTTGTGATTTTGATGTAGGTATGGTTGTATTTCTTTCAATTAGTTTGGTAAATACTCCACCTAATGTTTCAATTCCAAGTGATAGTGGTGTAACATCTAGTAACAATACATCTTTTACATCACCTTGTAATACTCCACCTTGAATTGCCGCACCCATAGCTACTACTTCATCAGGATTAATGGATCTATTTGGATCTTTTCCTAAAATCTTTTTAACGGCTTCTTGAACAGCTGGAGTTCTTGTGGAACCTCCAACCAATAATACTTCATCAATATCAGTAGCGGTCATTTTAGCGTCTCTCAAGGCTCTTCTAACTGGTTCTACAGTTCTTTGTACTAAGTCATGAGTTAATTCGTTAAATGTAGCTCTTGTTAATTCTTTTTCTAAATGGACAGGTCCATTTGCATTCATAGAAATGAATGGTAATGAGATTTGTGCTTTCGTGATAGAAGATAATTCTTTTTTCGCTTTTTCAGCTGCGTCACGAAGTCTTTGGAATGCCATTTTATCTTTTGATAAATCAACACTGGTTTCTTTCTTGAATTCTGCAACTAACCAATCAACAATTTTTTGGTCGAAGTCGTCTCCACCTAAGTGATTATCACCACTTGTTGAGATTACTTCAAATGTTCCATCACTTAATTCTAAGATAGAAACATCGAATGTTCCACCACCAAGGTCATATACCAATACGGTTTGATCCTTACCACCTTTATCAATACCATACGCTAATGCTGCAGCAGTTGGTTCGTTGATAATTCTTTTTACATCAAGTCCAGCAATTTTTCCAGCATCTTTGGTAGCTTGTCTTTGTGCATCATTAAAGTATGCAGGAACTGTAATAACCGCTTCTGTCACTTTACCACCCAAGTATGCTTCTGCAGATTCTTTTAGATTTCTAAGAATCATTGCACTGATTTCTTGTGGCGTATATGATTTGTTGTTCGCTTTTACTTTTTCACTTGTGCCCATTTTTCTTTTGATAGAATAAATCGTATTTGGATTTGTGATGACTTGTCTTTTAGCCACTTCTCCAACTTGAATTTCATCGTCTTTAAACGCTACAACAGATGGTGTTGTTCTATTACCATCTAAATTTGGAATTACTTTAGCTTCTTTGCCTTCCATTACTGCAACGCATGAGTTTGTAGTTCCTAAGTCAATACCTATAATTTTCATAATTTATCACCTTTCTTATTCTTCTGTTTTTTCTAATGTTTCTTCAGATTCTAAAACTTCTTCTTCTGAGTTTTGTTCTTCTGGTTTTATATTAATAACGACCATACTAGGTCTTAATATTCTGTCTTTAAACATATAACCTTTTTTTACAACCTTTAGAACGGTATGTTCTGGTTTATCAGGATTGTATTCTTTATCCATAGCTTCTTGTTTACTTGGATCAAATACGTCCCCAATATTTGTTTCAATCATCGATACACCCTCTTCTTTTAAAGAGTTGTATATCATATCGTCTATCATTCGAAATCCATAAAGGAAATTCTTTAGATTAGGATCATTTGTTTCCATATTCAAGGCTTGATTAAATATCACAATAGAATCAATCAATTTATTTGCTAATGAAAACCCTGCATATTTTCGTTCTCTTTTTATGTCTTCATTCATGCGCTTTTTAAAGTTTTCCATTTCCGCTAAGTTTCGGAAATATTTCTCTTTAAACTCTTCCAGTTTTTCTTCCACTTCATGAAGCCTATCCTCTGGTTTATCTTTTTTCTTTTTTTTCGGTTTTTCTTTTGAATCAACTGCTTCTTCCAGAACTGGTTCTGTTTCTAGTTCTTCCGTAGCTTCGAACTCTTTTTCTTTGTCTTCACCCATGCTTACTTACTCCTCTTCATACAATTTAGCAATATGACTTGCTATATATTTCAACAATGGAATCACCTTGCGGTAATCCATTCTGGTTGGTCCAACCAATGATATGGTACCTTTTTCACCATCATGTGTATCATAAGTAGATGAAATAACGGTACAGTCATTCATGGCTGTAATGAGATTCTCACTACCGATTTTTACGGATATTCCTTCTGAATCTTGGTCCACTATTTTAAATATTTCATTATTTTCAACGGAAGAAATAAATTCTCTTAACTTCCGAATATCGTTAAACTCAGGTTGATACAACATATTACTAGACCCAGTCAAATAATACCTTGACTGTGCAAATTTAGAGAATGCTTCAATAAAGGAATCCACAATCGTCTCTCGATATTTTAACAACTCTTTAATATGACTATGCTGAATCTCATAATGTAATTTCTCAGATACTTTTGATATCAATGTATCCACAAGCATTTCATTTAACAAATCAATCACTTTAGATAGTTCTACTTGATCTATTTCGTCGGATAGAGTGATTTGTTTTGACTCTACATGCCCAAAGTTTGTAATAACCAATATCAATGCTTGGTGATTCGATATCGGTACCAATTGAATTTTTTTTACCCGGGAATGATATGCATTCGGTCCTAATGAAATAGCCGTGCAATTTGTTGCTTCTGAAAGCAAATTAATGGCTTCTTTAATAATCTCATCACGTTCAATTTCTTTATCAAATATCTTATCAAATTCAAAGAATCCATCGGTGTCTTCCTCTAAATTCTTAACGATTGTTTCGATATAATAACGATAACCTTTTTCCGATGGGATTCTCCCGGATGAGGTATGTGTTTTTTCAATAAAACCTAAATCTTCTAAAATTCCCATTTCATTACGAATTGTTGCCGAAGAAACATCCAAAATATCGGATAATGTTTTAGAACCAATTGGTTCTGCACTTTTTACATATTCATCAACAATTAATTTGAGAATCATTTCTTGTCTTTTAGTCAATAGACACACCCCTTTAGCACTCTTTATTCATGATTGCCAAATTAATTATACTAGAACACATTAGCAATGTCAACAAAAGAGTGCTAATTTTTTAATATTTTTATTTTTTAATAAAAAAAAGCTGAACTATTCAGCTTGTTTTCTTGTTTTCTAGGCACAAAATCAGTTTCCTATACTATTTTAGATACGGATTCATATCTTTAATCGCTTTTAATTTACCAGAGTTTCCATGTCCTGGATAGATATTGACATCATTGCTTATTTTATTCTTTAAAAATTCGATTGATTTTTGAATATCATTACGATTCCCAGAATGCAAATCCGTTCTTCCTATACTGTCATAAAATAGTGTATCACCTGTAAATAGTGCTCTTCCATATTCAATACAAATAGAGCCCTTGGTATGTCCTGGTGTATTATATACTTTAAATGTTTCATTATCAATTTGAATGACTTGTCCATTCTTTAATATAACTACATCTAGTTTTGGTAATAAAAACCTTGATCCAAATGCAGCTGCGTAATTGTATTGATCGTTGCTTAACATTTCGAAGTCATGTTCTCCTATGTATAATGGAAATGGTCCTGTTTTCGCTAATATTTGAATGTCTTTAATATGGTCAAAATGACCGTGAGTTAGGAGCACCGCAACAATTTTAAGATCTTTACTGGAACAAAACTCTAAAATTTGGCTACCATTAAATCCCGGGTCAATTACAATAGCGATTTGATTTTTATATAAAAGATATGTATTTACCTGAGCAAGATTGTCACTGAAGACTTTTAATTTCATCATTTTATCAAATAACAACAACCATAGATACCGGCATCATTACCTAGTGAAGCAATAGCAAAATTGGTATGAGTGATAAATGGTTTTACCATTTCGTAGTAATATTTTTCAATTTTCTTAATGATATATTCTCCAGCATTGGAAACCCCGCCACCAATAACAATAATCCCTGGATTGATGGTATAAGAAATGTTTGCCATGGAGAACGCTAAGTATTTCATGGCTTCGTCAATCGTTTTTTCAGAGATGTAATCTCCTTCTTTTGCGTAATCGAACACCTTTTTAGCGCTGAAATTCTCGAATCTTCTCAGTGGACTTTTATTTTTATAGTGAATCAAATTTTCTTTTGCAAGTCTAACGATACCAGTAGCGGAAGCTATGGTTTCTAAGCAGCCTATTTTACCACATTTGCAGTGGTAATTATGTTGAAAATCCACTCTCATATGGCCTAATTCTCCACCAGCACCATCTACACCCTCGACAAGTTTGTCTTCAAATATGATTCCCCCACCAGCACCAGTTCCTAGCGTATAAAGCACAACGTTAATATAACCTTTAGCTACTCCTTTATACATTTCTCCTGCTGCTGCAGCATTTGCATCGTTAGCAACGGCAATCACAACATCTTTATCTTGAATTATATTAGAAAATTCTTCTACAATATCTTTTCTAGCCCATCCAAGATTCACACAACTCAATACAATGTTATGATGAACTGGTCCTGGCACTCCAAATCCAATTCCCTTAATCGCAGATAAAGGGGTGTTCTTTTTTATTGATTTTGCTATATTGTCTAAAATATGATCTCCATTATCCGTTTTATCAGTGGGTATGGTCCATTTTTCAAGCAACTCTCCATCGAGATCAAATTTACCCATTTTTACGCTTGTTCCACCAACGTCGACACCTATAATATATTTTCTCATGGAATCACCTCTATGCCATTCTATATTAATTTTGTATAATATACAATTGAAGATAGAAAAAAAGCATCCAAATTGGATGCATAAATACAAAAAATTATTTTTTCTCCTTATGCGGTGTACTTTTCTTACACGTTGGACAATATTTTTTTACTTCCATTCTATCTGGATGTGTTTTTTTGTTT
>CAZSVN010000017.1:0-16941 GCA_964610285.1 uncultured Candidatus Izemoplasmatales bacterium | reverse complement strand
TTATCAAAAAAGATGCGTTTGAAACAACTCTGTTTCTTCGCATCTTTTATGGTTATTATAATTTTTATTGTTACAGTTACCTAAATTTCGTCTTATTGAATAAATTCTAATATCCGTTTAGTCAATATATCTGGTGCATCAACCAATGGACTATGTCCTGATTTTTCTATTGTTACTTTTGTTGCGTCACCTAATGCAGCAACTGTTTCATCTACCATGTATTCTAATACAACATAATCGGTATCACTCCAAAAAGACAATACCGGACATACTACATCTTTAATAGTACCATCACCTTCTGCTACTCCATTAGATGTATCTGACATATTAAATCTAGTGAGAGCCCAGTCAATATCTAATAGACATCGTTCTTTCATGGTTTCTGCTAGATACAAGTCATCATCTTCTTTCGATGGTTTGTTTAACGAATAGATGACTTGGTCACACACCGCTTTCATAATCGATGTTGCTTTAGCCGCTAAAACATCAACAATAGGTTTCACTTGCACAGCATCTAGTGCAAGTTCTTCTTTTGTAGGATAAAATGAACCTACAATTGCTTGTCCTAATTCGTCTTTTTTAAATACAGGATATCCCCTATAAGAACAGGATTCAATTAAGATTACTTTCTTTACTTGTTTCGGTTGTTTAACGGCCATCTTCAAAGCTACCGCTCCACCTGTACTCCATCCAACTACATAATATGCTCCTATGCCTAGTGTATCTAATAAAAGAATTAGATCATCACTTAAATCTTCTAAATCATTAAATTCTTGATGATAAGTAGAATCTCCAAATCCTCTCATATCCGGAACGATTAAACGGTAATGATCTTTTAATCGTTCGATTAATGGTTTGTAGTGAACACTACTACTCATATTACCATGCACCAATACAATGGTTTCTTTTCCTTTACCTTCATCTAAATATGCTAATGTTTCCTTATTACTAAGTTTCATAAACTTTTTTTCCATACAGTTACCTCCGTTATTATTATTTTACTATATAACAAATTAAAAAAAAGGCTGTTCACAAAAAAATCATAAGAAATGATTGTTTTGTTAGACTAGCCTTTATTACTGTTCAAACAAATATGTTTTTAGGTCAATCTTAAAATCCTTCACAACAACGCCTTCATCGGTTAACATCTGCGCTTGCACCAATGCACCATGCCCTAACAGACTAATCTCACCTTTGGAGTTAATTACTCGATGCCATGGCAAATCATACTTCTGACTCATCGTATGCAGGATACGAGACACTTGTCTTGCCCCCCAAGGGTTACCCGCCATAGTTCCAATTTGACCATAAGTCATAACCTTCCCTCTGGGAATGTTTTGAATAATGGTTATTACAGCTTGTGTGAACTCTTCCATAGAAATCACCTATTCTTTTCTACTTTAAATATATATCCAAATGTTTGGAGCAATACTGAAGCATTCCTTCTTCGGTTTTATAAGGATAATCAAATTGCAACCCAGTCGCAATCTGTGTTCCTAGGTAATGAACCAATTCAAAACTAGCCATTAACGCTTTTGCACAAGAGCCAGGATTTCCATCTGGATAGGTTTTTAATAACATACCCCACTCTTCTTCGGTTAAATACTGTTTAAAGTATCTACCATAGATTCCAGTATTTACTTTAAAATCATTTTTGTAACCAATATACCATTCCAATAACTTTCTTAGTTTCATCTGTAATACGGATTCCATGTATTTTTCAAAAAACAATTCTTCTCTTATAATGGATTTCACAACATAAGAGGAATCAAAGAAAAATGCATGGAGTCGGTCTAAAAATTCTGTTTCTGTGGGCTTTTTAACATGAAATCTGCAGTCTGTTTTTACTTGAGGTTTTGGCACTAAATTATCTTTATCAACGTATACTTTATACAAATTCATGTCATTTGCATATTGTGCTTGTCCGGTGGATTGAAACCCAAAGTCGATTTTAAATCCATCACTATAGAGTACAAGTCTGGTATACCACATACCACCGTTTAATGTTTCTCCTTCATCATTAAAGAACGATAACGGTGTCCCAAATTGATGTTTCCATAATTCATCTTCGGTGAACTTAGATAAATCTTTCACATAAAACAAAGGATCTAAGTCACTAAACTGATCCAACTCCACAGAATCATTGATATACGATCCTTGTAAAACCATTGCGCGGATATTATCATCCTTCTTGGCAAATGTAATTAACTTATTTAATTCGGATTGTAGATTTCTCATCCATAATTCTCCTATATATTTTTAGCTAAAATACAAATCTCGAATAAGAGATTGCTTTGGGTTCGATTCCTTTACTAAAATATCAAGTTCATCTTCTTTACCATAGTTTCTGGTTGCTTTGGCGTAATTCACACCATAGCGTTTTTTATAAGACACGCCATTCACCTTGTAGGTACAGGTCAATATCTTAACGCCCTTATTGTAAAACACTCTAATAATCGTTGCTTTGGCTGATACTAAGTTCACTCCAAAACTCGATAGATAAAAGTATCGCCAAATAATACCTATTAACGATACACCTGCTACTGCATAAAAAATGTATTGAAATATTTCAGCTTCCGCATCCGTCACTGCGAAGTAAATACTAATACCAAGAAACACAATACCATTAATCAATAACATTCTGAAGTATCCATCATACTTCAGTACTTTCTTAAAATCAATCTTTAACATCTTTTATTCCCCCTTTTATATATTCTTCCGCAAGCATTGCGTAAAACAATTCATCCCACCACTGATCAACTCGCGCCACATAAATACACTTTTGAAACAACCCTTCCAGTCTCATGCCGGTTTTTTCACAGATTCGTTTGGACGGGATATTCTCCGGCTGACAAGTCGCCACGATTCTGTGAGCTTTATCAATCTCAAATGCATAGTCGATAAATTCTTTTGCAAGAGCGGTCATAATACCTTGATTATGATACTTTTTATTAAGCACCCAACCAATTTCATAGGTATCGACCATAAACCATTGGTGATACACGAAATGACCGATTAATTTATTTGTTAAGATGTCACATATTCCGTATATAACATTTTTCTTTTCTATTAACAAGAGAATGGCTTGTTCGTTCAAAGCTCCATGATCAAAGAATTTCATCGTTTCTTCATCACTTAGATATTCGATTAAATCAGGCATGTCTTCTTTGACAATGGTTCGAATATACACTGAATTTGTTTTAATATCCGTAATCTTCATTTACTTCTTTCTCCTAGCTCTAGGATGCGTATTCAAATATTCCGATTTCAATTGCTCTTTAGACACTTTGGTATAGATCTGTGTTGTCGATAATGACACGTGACCTAGCAACTCTTGAACAACTCTTAAATCCACTCCATTGTTGATTAAATGGGTTGCGAAAGAATGTCTAAAAGAATGTGGTGATATCTTCAAAGTAGAAGCTTGTCTCTCTAATTCTTTATCTAAAATCAAGTTCACTCCACGATTCGAAATTTGCTTGCCACGATAATTCAAGAAGACATAATCACATGTGTCTTGTGATCTTGCGGCAAGGAGAGTCCTAGCTTCTAATATATAATTCTTTACACTTTCAATAGCCGTATCGTGCACTGGCACCATACGTTCTTTTTGACCCTTACCATGCACCAGTATTGTTTTATTAAAATAATCAATTTCATGCATTTGAATATTGACGAGTTCTTCGGCACGAAGACCACATCCATACAATAGTTCAAAGACAGCTAGATTTCGTTTGCCAAGCGGCTTAGAAGTATTGATATTATCTAAAAAATCACTCATCTCTTTTGGATAGATAAATTTCGGTAGTTTCTTAGAGATTTTCGGTAGGATTACAAATTCAAATGGATTCTCACCTATGAGTTCTTCTTCCATAAGAAAATCATATAGACTTCTTACTGCCGATATTTTTCTTAGAATCGATTTAGGGGTATAGTGATTGTATAAATGTGATACATAGAACTTTGCAGTTCGATTGGACACATGCAATAAATCTCCTAACTCTTCTTGTTTTAAAAAACTCATTAAGTTTTCAATATCATTGGCATAAGAAATAACAGTATTATTCGAATACTGACGTTGATGGATTAAATAGTCTTTGTACATAAAAATATATTCGGTATCAGTCAAGCACTCCACTTCCTATCATTTCATCGATTGCTTCCAGACTTCTTTTTGCATATAATGTTTTACGTTCTTTTTTATGATGTTTTTCACTCAACTCTGGAAAGATTCCAAAGTTGGTATTCATCGGTTGAAAATACGATTCTTCTGCGGAAGCTAAGTAATAACTTTGCGACCCTAAAGCGGTGACGTGTGAGAATTCAAATAAATCCATATCACGTACTAACCTTGCCATATTGATTCCAGCAATAAGTCCAGAACCAATCGATTCCACGTAACCTTCTACACCACTAAATTGTCCTGCAAAGAATAAGTTAGGGTTGTTCTTTGTTTGATAATATTGATTGATAATTTTTGGAGAATTGATAAATGAGTTTCGATGCATGATTCCGTATCTGACGATATTGGCATGTTCTAACCCGGGAATCATGCGTATGATTCGTTTTTGTTCTTTGAAGGTCAGGTGCGTTTGAAATCCAACAATGTTAAATAAACTCTTTCTTAAATTATCTTGACGTAGTTGAACCACGGCATATGGTCTTTTTTCATCTTCCTTACCTAATCCCACAGGCTTCATTGGTCCATAGGTTAATGTTTGATATCCTCTTCTTGCCATTTCTTCAAATGGCATACAGCCTTCAAAGATTTTCAATTCAAAATCTTTCATTGGGACCACTTCTGCGTGGATTAGTGCGTCGTACCAAACGTCATATTCTTCTTTGGTCATGGGACAGTTGATATAATCCGCTGATCCTTTATCGTATCTGCTTTTAAAATATGCAATGTTCATATCAATCGAATCAAATTCAATGATTGGTGCGATGGCATCATAAAAATATAAGGTATCTTCTCCTACCAATTCTTTAATATGTTCGATCAACAAGTCACTGGTCAATGGACCAGTCGCTATGATGGTATATTGGTTGGGATCAATACTAGTAACCTCTTCATCAAAAATGGTAATATTGGGATTAGTGCGAAGTGCATTCGTTATATAATTGGAAAACGATTCTCTATCGACTGCTAAAGCACTTCCTGCAGGGACAGAAAATAAGTCCGCAGCTTTTAAAACCAAAGAATCTAATTTCCTTAGTTCTGCTTTCATTAATCCGGCGGCGTTTAATACATCATTGGACCTTAGTGAATTCGAACAAACCAATTCGGCAAAAGAATCCATGGTTTGAGCAGGTGTCTTCTTGATTTTCTTCATTTCATATAAATGAACCTTAATACCTCTTGACGCTAATTGGTGCGCAGCTTCACACCCAGCAAGGCCAGCCCCAATCACATTTACTATTTTTTCCAATCATTCCACATCCTTGTTTTATATTATAACATACTTATATTAGAAAATTTCCAAATAAAAGGCAGATTTCTCTGCCTTTTTATTACTCAATTGTTATTGCGATAACGCTGTAACTTAATACGCTTATCGTTATGGAATCCCCAATATCTAAACTGATGAAGTATCCCATTTCTTCATCGGTAAAATTACTAACATTGATTTTGAACCGTTCATCATTATCGAGTTGAACCCAATAAATCGTATTACCTCCGCTGACATAGGATGTAATATCGGTAATAATACCGATCAGTTCCGTAGCGGATGAATAGCCATCTTCTTCATCTAAACGTTCTAAATAATTATTGTACGCTTCATCTTGGGTTTCTGCCATACTTAATAATTCCAAATCTTGTACCGATACATAAACGTATCGTAAGATTCGACCATCGGCGCCTTTAATCAAAATAAAGTAAGAAGGTGTTCCATCTACATTAATCGGAATTGGGAACGATGTGGAAATATTGTTTTGTGGTAATAACGTCAATACTTTATTCATCGCTGCTTCTTCCGTCGCTCCAGGAAAACGGAATAATCTTGTTTCTTTTGTTTTCATTCCAGCGTACACAAAGCCAATGGTAGATTCATCATTTCCAGCACTGGTAAGTCCTGTAAAATAATACAATTCTCCTTCGTTCATAATCACTCTAGTACCATTCGATGTTTGCAATACTCCTTTTTGAGCGAATACCGAATTGATCCATCCATCTTGTAAGGAACCCCAATAATCGAGTTGTTCAAATATGAGTGTGTTAGGAAATACGGATTCTACCCAACTAGGTTCTTCACCAGGTAAATATACATTGACTTCACCTGTAGTTGCGTTTACCAAAGCAATGCGATTAATCTTGTCCCCACCATTGATAAAAATGGTAGGTAACGAGTATTGTAATACATAATATGGATTTCCATCATCATCAATTTCAAAAAATTGATTTTCTAATTGATACTGACTCAAACCATTGTAATAACTGTGACGAACAAGGTTTTGATTGAAATACGCCGATGGCGTATACAACAATCCTTCTCCTGTCGTTTCTGTTAAATTGATAAATTTGGTTTCTGCGGTTACTTTATTGATCAATATATATCCAGGAGTTCCGACTTTATTATTATTCAACCATTTAAAGAATCCACGGTATTCAAGAGGCGCAACTAAATATTGTTTCCCTTGATAGATAATATCGGAATACTCTCCCGCTTCAAATTCGGATCCTATTCCAGGATAATCTCCTAGTTTTAAAACTCCTAATTTATATCCATAAGCTTTATCAACCAATGGTAATTTTTCAATATCTACGGTTTGAATATCTTGAACAAAATCCGCTTCACTCACTTCAATCAGATTGGAATAGTCTTCTGCGAAGAATATTGGTCTACCACCTAGCCCAATAAACAAGAAAAAGAATACAACCAATCCACCAATTGCTAAAGAATTTACTTTCATCTTTAACACTGTGGAATGTTTTTTATATTCACTGTATATATTGTAAACCAATAATCCAAACAATGTTAAATAGACAAAGATTCCAAAATAGCGAAAATTCAGACGAATCAATAAGTAATAATTCGCCACTACCATAGATCCCCCGAGTAAAACAATACTACCAATCGTGATGAGTAGTTTTGTTTGGGGCTTCACCTTATCTTTTTGAATGGTTATGACTCCTTTTTCAAGAAGTGCACTCAATACACTTTTGGTTACTTTCGTGCTATATAATATATTTACTGCTGGTGATGGACCAAACGTCTCAATGTGGTCTGTCACAAGTAGTTGTTTTTCAGTAAGTCCATCTAAATTTGCATCTTCTGACAATGCAAAATAGATTTCATTTTTTTTACTAGAACGGCCTTGAGCTTCCTCGGTATTTAATTTCACAAAATAAAAAATAAAATATACGATGACCAAGATTCCTAGAATCGCTAATATAAACATAATATTCCCCCTTTATTGTTGGCTTTATTATAACATTATTCATGTGATTAAAGAAACGTTAAACACTAGACATTTGATTTTCTGTTTTATAAAGTAAAAGCATCTACCCGGAAGTAGATGCTTTTCTTTATGCTTGTTTTGTCTTCTTTTTCCTTTTATTGTAAAAATGTCTTGCTATCCAAGAAATAAACCTTGGCAATGGTCCTTCTAAATGTTTTCTAACGTGTTTGAATTCCTGTCTAATTTGGATATGTTGTGGACACTTCGTTTCACATACTCCACAATCGATACATACCGATGTAAAATGTCCTTTTCCATCTTTTGAACGAATTCCTGCATGTTGAATATGGTTTAGCTTCGCAGAAGTCTTGGAAAACATATGATAATCATTTAAATTCTTAAACGCTAATGGTATATTGATGCCTGCAGGACATGGCATACAATATCCACAACCGGTACAATTGACTTGTAAAAGCGAATCGTATATCAATTTTACATCATCAATGATCTTGATTTCTTCTTTCGACAAACTGTTTGGTAATGTTTCACTCGCTACTCTCATGTTTTCTATAATATGGTCTTCATTATTCATTCCTGAAAGTAAAAGTGTCACCATAGGATTGTTCCAAATCCAACGAAGAGCCCATTCTGCAGGACTTCGTTTAATCACTTGTTTGTTATATAAATCGATAACCTTTTTCGGTGCTTTTGAAGTCAATGCACCCCCACGCAGTGGTTCCATAACAATGATACCTAAACCTTTGTTATGAGCATACTCAATTCCTTCAATACCAGCTTGGTAATGTTGATCAATAATATTGTATTGCACTTGAGCAAACTCCCAATCATATTCATCCACTATTTTTTTGAATTCATCCAATTCCGCATGAAAAGAAAAACCGATATGTTTAACCGTTCCTTCACTTCTTACTTTATTCATAAAATCGATAATTCCAAAATCAACCATTTTTCTCCATGTTTCATAATTCAACGCATGCATTAAATAGTAATCAATATAATCAACTTGTAGTTTCTTCAGTTGTTTTTGAAAGTACTCTTCTATTTGTTCTGGTTTCTTAATAAAGAAACAAGGTAATTTCGTTGCTAGTTTTACTTTTTCTCGGTATCCGTCTTTTAGTACTACTTCCCCTAAAAACGTTTCCGAAGCTCCCATATGATATGGAAAAGCAGTATCGATATAGTTGACTCCATTATCGATTGCTAGTCTGATTTGGGAACATGCTAATTCTTTGTTAATCATTCCTGAATGAGGACCTCCTACTTTAGTCGGTAACCTCATGCAGCCATAACCAAGAACAGAAAGTTTTTCATCAGAACCAGGCATTGTTCTATATTGCATCGTTATAATCCTCCTTGTATCCGTGTTTTATAATAGTATCTTATCACGGTTACTGGTGTGTTGTAAATATGGTTAGGATTATTACCATTGTTTTTAAAGATTGTAATCTAAATAAAATTGTATTTCTTTTCAATCGCTTTAAAGATTTTTACAATCAGAAAACTCATAAATAAATAAAATACCGCAGCGATTAAAAAAGGTGATATTGTAAAATCTCTGGAAACGATTTCTTTGACATTTCTCATCACATCCGAAATTGCAATAACCGTAACTAGAGCTGTATCTTTAATTAATGTGATCACTTCGTTTGTTAAAACAGGGACAACACCCCTTAGTGCTTGTGGAAGTATGATATATCGGTACATTGGAATAGTCCTGCATCCTAAAACCTCAGCACTTTCAAATTGATCTTTCGGTAAATTTTCAATTCCAGTTCGAACAATTTCTGTGAAATAGGCGCTATAATTGATCACAAAAGCAATATACGCAACCATCATTCTATCGACTGGTATTCCTATAGCCGGCAGGCCATACATAAAAAAGAATAATTGTAACATAAGAGGCGTTCCTCTAAAAAACCATGTATAAAAAGAAACGATTCTCTTAAAGACTCCATTCATTCGATATACCACAGCTAACATAATTCCAAATGGTAAAGATAGAGCAAGTGTAACGAAGAATACTCTTAGCGATACACTTGCTCCTGATAACAAATATTTACATACTTCAATCAAGTAACTCATGACGCATAGAAAATATCTTCATTAAACCAATCTGTTGAAATTTCACCTGCAGTACCATCTAAAATCATTAGATTCAGAACTCGATTGATTTCATCTCTTAATTCTTCGGATTCTAATCGAAAACCAATACCATATTGTTCTTCTCCAAAGTTTTCAGTAGCAACCCGATAAGTATCTGGAGTTTGAGAAGCAACATATCTACCCATAATCTCATCAATTACAACGGCGTCGATGGTTCCGTTTTGCAAATCCAGTAACGCTTGATTAAACGTATCATACTTCACTAGTTCATCTAACTCACTATAAATAGAATCTGCTACAACCGCTTCTTCTGAAGCACTTGTTATTTGAACGCCCACTTTTTTATTGGTCAAATCACTAATGGTCTCTATTGTGGAATCATTTAGAGTGATAATCATTTGTGTGTTCACAAGATATGGTTGCGAAAATAACATTTCTTCTTGTCTTGAACTTGTAATGGTTAACCCATTCCAAATCATATCAATGGTTCCTGCATTTAATTCCAATACTTTGGAATCCCAATCAATCGGTTGAAATCTCACTTCAACACCTAGTCTTGAACTTACTTCTTTCGCTAAGTCCACATCAAAACCAACTAAGTTACCTTCGTTGTCACGAAATCCCATTGGAGCGAATGTATCATCTAATCCAACAATGAAATATCCTCTGTCTTCTACTTTACTCCAAGAATTAATTGTACTATCTTGGCATCCCACAAGGGATATAAACAATAAAAACCCTAAAATTAACACGATCATCTTCTTCATTTTCTTTCACCTCACAAACATTCTAATTCATCACTTTATCATTGTAAAGCATTAAATTGATGAAAGTGTTTTCAAATAAAAAGGGGTTGTTATAAACAACCCCAAAATTTCATTATTTTTTTTCTGTTTTATGAAACATTAAATGGTAGCCTTCAGCCCCATACGTTAAACTCTTACTAACTCTCGAAATCGTAGCGGTAGATGCTTTTGTTTCACGACAAATTTCTTGATACGATACTCCATCATTTAATAGTTTCGCAACCTTCCATCGTTGAGCCATATCTAAAATCTCTTTGATGGTACAAAGATCTTCAAAAAAGCGATAGCATTCCTCTTGGTTTTCCAATTTTAAAATATTTTCAAACAAATAATCGATATCCGCATTCGCAAATTTAGATTTATACATCTTTGAACACCTCACTTTAGTATATTATATCACTAAACTGAGTGTAATAACAATCAAATCCCATATTTTCATCAATTAGATACTAGATTTTTATTCTCATTATAACGATTACTATTCTTTAATACGTTCCATCAACAATTCTAACTTTTTCGCTGTTTCATCGGATATGGAATGCTCAATACCACAGGCTTCTGTATTGGCAATTACGGGAGGAACATCCAAAATTTCGATTAAAAATTTCTTTAACATATTGTGTTTCCATAATACTTTACTCGAAATTTCCTTGCCGGTTTTGGTTAAGGAGATATCTCCATATAATTCCTTTTCTACCAGTCCTTCTTCTATCAAAGTGTTAATTGCTTTATTCACACTAGCTCTGGATACATTCAAGTGTTTTGCAAGGTCAATAGATTTTACGTTTTCTCCACCAAATAAACAGATGGTTTCCAAATAATTCTCAAGTGACTCGGAATACTTCTTTTTACTATTTTTCGTCTTTTCGTTTGCCATTGGAACTCTCCTCTCTAAATTTGATGAATTTTGTTAAATCACAAGCGGATGTTTTGCCACAAGTTTCACAACTTCCGCATAATTTCCCCTTTTGTTTAAAAAACTTATATACCATATAGCTAACAAATATAATGATAATGATTGTAATTAGATATGTCAAAGTAGTACCAATTGGTGTATTTGCAATATGATATATTCCCATTGACAGTAGATACGCTACTACTAATTCATAAATCAAAATGAAACTAAACCACTTCCAAGATTTCAATTCCTTCTTCATAGCTGCCACTGCAGCAATACACGGAGTGCTTAATAATGCGAATGTCATAAACGCTAATGCTTGCGCGCTAGTGAAATGACTTTGAATGGATTGATAGAGGAGTGTTCCATTTTGGATTACATCTCCATTTACTCCATATAGAATTCCTAAGGTACCCACTACAGACTCTTTTGCTACTAGACCAGTTAATATAGCTACTACTGCTTGCCAATCGGTAAATCCAATTGGTTTGAAGATTGGTAATATAAACCGACCAATGGATCCAAGTAAGCTACTTCCTATTTCATCGTCTGCTAATAAACGGAACGAGCCATCTACAAAACCAAAGTAACTAAAGAACCAAATGATAATGAACGCTGCAAGAAGTATTGTCCCAGCCTTCACTAAAAATTCTTTACTTCGTTCCCAAGTATGACGCAACGTATTTTTAATGGTAGGTGTTCTATATTCCGGAAGTTCCATGATATAGTTTGCCATAGCTCCCTTGAACATGGTTTTCTTAAAAAAGACTGCAGAAAGTATCGCAACTACTAATCCAAGGATATACATCGAAAACACAACGATAAATGATCCATTTCCGAATAATGCTCCAGCAAACACTCCATAAATCGGTGCTTTTGCTCCACAAGACACAAATGGAATAATCATTGTCGTAATTTTACGGTCTTCATCGTTATCCAATGTTCTGGTACTAGCCATTGCTGGTACTGAACATCCAAATCCTATTAACATAGGTATAAAGGATTTTCCGGACAAGCCAAATCTTCTTAAAAATCTATCCATAATAAAAGCCGCTCTTGCCATATAACCAGAATCTTCTAAAATTGCTAAAGCGAAGAATAGGATTGCAAGTTGTGGTAAGAACCCAACAACCGCAGCTAACCCACCAAAAATACCATTCGTTATCAAGGACGAAATATAATCTGCCATTCCTAAGGTAGAAACCATATTTACAATCCATGTGAAGAATTGATTGATCAACCATACAAATTGATTTGTTATGAATGTTCCTACTGGACCAAAGGCCAAAAAGAACACCGTAAACATAATCAATCCAAAAATCGGCAAACCTAAAAACTTATTGGTTAAGATCTTATCAATTTTGTCTGTACCAGACTCTTTGGTAATATCACTTCTTTTATGTGTAGTCGAAACAAACTCAATAATCTTTTCATATCTTGCATTTGGTAACACCATATCAAAATCTAATGTATACTTGCCACTTTCATTATGAAACGCTTCTAACAATTTTGTAGTATCGACTTTCGATAATTTAATATTATCAATTGCTTTCAATCCGTCTTCTAAAAAACGAATGGATACATACCTGTCTTTTATGTAGGTATTAAACGATTCAATGGTTGACTCAATTTCTTTAGAATAGGTTAAGACTTTTCGAACCTTATTAAAATCAAATGTTTCAATACATTCAATCAAATCATTGATTCCAATTTTCTTGCTTGCAGAAATTGGAATGATCGGTAGGTCGATTAATTTTGACAACGCTTTATAATCAATGCTATCTTTTTTTCTCTCCACGATATCCATCGCGTTCAATGCAATAATCATTGGAACATTAGATTCTAATAATTGTAACGTTAAAAAAAGATTCCTCTCTAAATTTGAGGCATCCACAATATTAATAATTAAATTCATTTCTTTATCGTAAATATACTTAGAGGCAACTTCTTCCTCTAAGGAAATTGTTGACAAAGAATATATTCCTGGTAAATCAACAATGTTCGCTTCAATTTTTGAAGACTTCAGTTTACCAGTTTTTTTTTCGACAGTAACCCCAGGCCAGTTACCAACGGATTGATTACTACCTGTTAACTCATTATATAACGTTGTCTTTCCAGAATTTGGATTACCTATTAAAGCAATGTTCAACATAATTAATCCTCAATTCTATCAACTATAATCGTTCTCGCTTCCGCTTTGCGCAAGGTTAAAGCATACCCTCTAACGACGATCTCCATAGGGTCTCCAAGAGGAGCAGTTTTCTTTACAAATATTTTCGTCCCGGTTATTAAACCCATATCAATAATTCTCTTACGTAAATTGTTCGTAAACAATTGTTTGACAACACATGTTTGCCCTGGCATGATCTCTTTTAATGTCATAAGTATTCCTCCAATTGTTAACCAAAGCTAACTTGAAATTTAAAAATATAAAGCTACAATGTTAGCTTGTGTTAACATTATAGCTTCTATTCAAATAAATGTCAATCTATATTGTAATTATTTTCCATCAATAACAGTTGTTGTTTCTTAGGAATTCCACCTGCATATTGGCCTGTAGAACCATCACTTTTAATGATTCTATGACAAGGAAATAATAGTGGTAACTTGTTCTTCCTACATATCGATCCAACTGCTCGAAAAGCTGAAGGATTTCCAGAACGAACTGCTAACTCCTTGTAAGAGATCGTTTCACCATATTTTACCGTCTTCATAGCGGTCAAAACGGACTGTTCAAACTCCGTTCCTTGTAGCAAATATGGAAAGTCCATCACCTTAATTTTTCCTTCTAAAAAGGATAAAATTTGGGACTTTGCATGCAAAACAACTTCACTTTGTTCATCTTTATAATGTTCTCCGAATCCAAATTGAATTTCTACAATTTTTGAATGCTCCTCTAAAAGGGTAATAACTCCTATTTTACTAGGGAATGTGTGCTTTTTCATTTTTCGATTTTCGTCTCCTTATATTTTATATTTAAATTATTTGCAAATAAATATTACATTAATTATTTGTTATTTGTTCATTTTTAATAATTGAAATTCTTCCAAAAATATTTTTACTGATTTTTCATAATTTTTTGTGTCTTTGTAGTAAGATGAAGCATGCAAAGATTCATTTTTTGCTAAGAACAATTGCTTCGGTCCTTGATAAGATTTAAACATTTTTTCCGTGTGATGATAAGAGATAAAATTATCTGCTTTTCCGTGTACAAATAGTATTGGAATGTTTATCTGTTTAAGCGCATCAATTGGGGAAATTCCATTATATGTAGTGCCTGTAATTATGTGAAATATTTGGTCTGAAAACCACAGAAATGGAAATCTTGGTATTTTGAACTTATTTTTCAGTATTTCTATCAATAAATCACGCAAATTTGAGAACCCACAATCACTAATTATGAAAGAAATTCTGTTATCAAATGCTGCCTCTAGTAGCACTGTAACAGCACCCATAGATTCCCCGTATGTACCTAGGGTAATATTAGGTCCGTATCGAGTGATTGTATCATTGATTACTTCATATAAATCATGTTTTTCTTTATGTCCTAAAGACGTATATTTGCCTTCAGAGTTACCGTGGTATGGTTGATCATACAACACAATATTGTATCCATACTGCATCATCATCCTAGCATATTTGATACATCCATGATGGGTATAGGTATGCCCGTGAGACATTACAATATATTGATTTGTTTCTTCTTTATTCTTCAAAAAATACACTTGTAAGTTGTATCCAAATTTGGATACAACTTTGTATTGCTCCGTTAAATGTTTGGAATAAAATTCCATAATTCCTTTGCTGTAACCTTCTTCTAAATTACTTGTTTCTAATAAGGATCTTCGCCTTGGTTTTATGATTCCTAAGACAATAACACACCCTACTAAAATACATAATATAAGTATAGTTCCAGCTGCAATTAAAAACCAATAATAGTCTGGCATAATGTCCTCCTACTCATTTAATAAGTTATAGTATACTCCTTGTAAATCCATTAATTCTTGATGGTTCCCCATCTCAACAATTCCTTCTTTGCCAAGAACAATGATTCGATCTGCATTCACAATCGTTGATAATCTGTGTGCTATTACGATTGATGTTTTCCCTTTTACAAGTTCATCAAATGATGTCTGAATCATTCTTTCTGTTACATTATCGAGTGAACTTGTTGCTTCATCCAAGATAACGATTTTCGGTTTTTTTAAGAACAACCTAGCAATTGCAATACGTTGTTTTTGCCCACCTGATAACTTTACACCTTTTTCTCCAGTGTATGTCATATAACCTTCAGGCAAGGTCAAAATGTATTCATGAATGTTTGCTTTCTTTGCTGCTTCTACTATTTCTTCATCGGAAGCATCTGGATTTCCATATAAAATATTGTCTTTTATAGTACCATAAAATATAAATACATCCTGTTGAACATGTCCAATGGATCTTCTTAATGAGTACACATCATAATCTCTGATATCCACACCATCAATTTTAATACACCCAGAATTGATATCATAAAATCTAGGAATCAATTTTGATATCGTTGATTTCCCAACTCCTGTTTCTCCGATTAAACCAATTTTTTCTCCGGATTTAATATCAATACTAAAATTTTTCAATACTTGTAACTCTCCCTTATTGTATGCGAATGTTACATTTTCGAAGCTTATTTCACCTCTAGAGTCATCTAAAATAACAGCATTTTCTTTCGAGTGAATCTTTGGTTCAATTTGCATAATTTGGTAGAACCGTTCAAAACCAGCAGTGCCTTGCTGGATTTGTTGCATCATTGAAATCAATCGATTAATTGGTTTTGTTAAAAAGGAAATATAAATATAATACGTAAATAGATCGATATAATCAATTTGTTTATAATATACAAAGACTCCGCCAACAATCAACAATATCAAACTAAGCATTTGTAAAAAGAATTCATTTCCTACATGGAATATTCCCATTTGAAAATATGCTTCTTTTGTAGAATTTGCATATTCTTCATTGACGTCTTGAAATTTATCATTTTCATATTCTTCATTGTTATATGCTTTTGTTAGTCTGATACCTGATATAGAATTTTCTATTTTAGAGTTTAATTCTCCATGAACTTTCCGTACTCCTCTTTGTGCTTCAAGCAGTTTTTTACGTCTCCACCAGGAAAATATTACAATCACTACTATAAATGAGAAGATAATAACTGTCAATAGTAGATTAATCGTAGCTAGGAATATAAAGGATCCTATAAACATAATTCCTGAGATAAATAAATCTTCAGGCACATGATGAGCCATTTCTGATATATCTCTTAAATGGTTCGTGATATAACTCATTAACACACCAGTTTGATAATCATCATAAAATTCATCGTCCAACTCTTCGTACTTCTTGAACAAATCTTTTCTCATATCTCTTTGAATGAATGTTCCCATAATGTGTCCATTATAGGTAACATAGAATGATAATCTAGCTCGAATAATGTATACGAAAAACAAAGCAAACCCAATATACATAATCATTCTTACTTCCTCATTCGGAATGTAATCATTTAAAATGGCTCTAGTCGCTATAGGATATAATAAATCGATTGCCGACATCATGAATGCCGAAAACATATCTAAATAGAATACTTTTTTATGGTTTTTGTAATAACTTATGAACTTCTTTACCATGAAATCACCCTAAACTTTCTTGTGGTTTGATGCTATTTCTAATTCTTAT
>CAZSVN010000016.1:0-17031 GCA_964610285.1 uncultured Candidatus Izemoplasmatales bacterium | reverse complement strand
CCCCCCTTTTCAAATATTATACTATTGTTTTTTATAAAAAACTATGTATTTTTCAATATTTATTTATAAAAAAATATAGATTTTTTTGTTTAGAAAATATCCATTATAAATTTATATATTTATTGATAAATTTATTTTTAAATCTCATAAATTGATGATCTGTAAACCTAGCGATAAAAAGAAAAAAGTCGCCTTTTGAAAGGCAACTTTGATACTTTTTTCTTTTATCATCTATTTATCGTATTTTGCAAATGGATCATCATTTTCAGCTTGTTTTTCTTTGTTCTCTTTTTCAATAACTACGCTTTTTGGATCAACTACAAGAGCCATAATAATATAAGCTATTAACCCTGTACCAAAACATAATAATAGAATCAGCCAAATAACCCTTATTAATGTTACATCCAAATCAAGGTAGTCTGATAACCCCGAGCACACTCCTGAAATTTTCCCATTTTCAACATCTCGATATAATCTTCTATGTGTTGTCATTTGTACCCTCCTTGCTAAAAATATTATAACATAAATACTTATTTTTGAGTTTTTTTCTTGAAAATATTCTTAATAAATAATAATAGTTTAGACCAGGAATCTTTTCTTAAGTACGTTAATGCAAATCCAAACCCCAATCCCAATACAGGAATAGAAAATGTCAAAACATATACTGTGGTATTTAACTTTGCCTTAACAAAAATATCCAAAATTTCAGTAGCTCCATTACTTAATGTAATATACACCTTGGTTTTCCCAAATTTTAACCCTTGGACGACTCCTTGACCATCTATCGATAATACTTCTTCATCATCGATAGAATATCCAAGAATAGTAGCTCCACCTAATGTTATATATGGTTTTAAATCCAATAAAGAATCTTCAAACATATAGATTATATCTTGTTTTTGATTTAAATTGGCAATCGATGTAAGTAATAATTGTTTTGCAATATCTACATCATTTTGCGATGCATTTAAATTAGCGAGAGTGGATAATGCGTTTGATTTCGCTTGTGCAAATGCCGCATATGAACTAATCGAATAATCTTCTTCTCTATAAATGGAAGAATTGTCATACTTTGTCTGCAATAACGTATAATCAGGCAGTTCAACTAATATATCTGATACTGCCGCAAACCCATTCAATATTTGTGTATATAAAGTAGTATCCAAATCATCACTTAAAGCCAATCCATACAATCTATCTAACTCTAGATTAAATTCTGTTTGAGAATTCAATGTATATTCTGATAAATCCATTAGTAGTAATTGTTGATAAGCACTCAAAAGCTGAGTATTATCTTCTAAAAAAACTAACAAATCAAGCGCATCCTCTATATCGTTCTCCACATCATCAACAATTGTTTGTGAAACATTATCATCATTAATTATGGAGTTAACATACATGTATGATCCAAAAGCATCGACGAAATTCTTAAATAATGTATAAGATGAAGATGTATATTCGTGTTTTTCTTCATAATAAGCTTTAATAAGTAGATTGTTCAATATCACTAAGTTTGATCGGTCTGCTTGCAACACCAATAAACTACTTACTTCACCTAAATCACTTTCTGCTTGATCTACTTCACTTTGATCAGTGTCATCTGAAAGCATAATATCGTGGATCCTATCTAATTCATTTTGATACAAAGATACCGAATTTGGTGTATAAGCGGCTACATTTTGTAATATTATATCATTGTAAAGAACAGTTAAATCTGTAATATCCCCTCTGATGACTAAAACACTATATAGAGTCGATAAATCTGAAATTGCTTGGTTAACTTCTAACATTGTTGCTTCAACATTGTTAATTACAGTATTTATTGGAACTAATCCAGCTGTAAAACTAGCATATGAAGATGATGTATAAAGAGTTTCATCAATAATTAAAGCTGCGTTGTAACTATCAATTAAGGTTTGCTTATCTGGTAGAAGCACTAAACTATTTATCACTTCATCTAATCGTAGTTCTATTTGGTCCACTTGGCTGTCTGTAGTATCTATATTACTAATAGCCTCGTCTAACGTCATGCCAATGTCTGCAAGCAAAGTTGTGTCAATGCTATCATATAAATCCTTAAAGGCTTGATACGTACTTGGTATATAATCAGAGCCATCACTTAAATAGATATCTTCTATTTGGGTTTGCTTGTCAATAATGTTTGTTTTGTCGCCTCGTAAAACTAAAATAGAATCAATACTGTCAAAATTAAGTGCTAAAGCTAATATTGCATCCTCTCCTGCGGTTGGATTATCTAAAAAAGATTTAATGATATCCAATTCATCATTGTATATAATTTGAGAAGCAGAAGTATATGGTGTTAAGTCCCTTGCTTTTGCAGAGTAATAATCAGCTAAAGTTGAATTATATGTATCCTCATAAATCAATCCCGCTAATGCATTATTAATATTAACTGTCAAATTGTCCACATCATTTTGATTTGCGGTATCATCGTCAATTACGGCTTGAATGCCAACCAAACCACCAATATCAACTCCATTTATTATATCCAAGAACGCTTGATAAGAAGCTTCTTCACAAACTCGATCTCCAACTTGAGGATCATCCTGTACAGAAATTCTATCCAATACATTGTTATAAGCAACAACAAGATTTGCGTTATCTGCATAAACAATATAGGAAAAAGCGCTACTCAACGTAACGAAAATTAAAGATATTAGTAACATATACTTCTTTAATTTATTCATTTTGCATTTCCTATTCTTTGAATACTTTTTTATAAACAAAATCTATGTTTTTTTTGTAAAAATTTAAATCAAACAAATCATTCAATTCTTCTTTATTGTATAACTCATTCATATTAAAATCATTCATAATTAATTCTTTGAAATCTTTGTCTTCTTCATATGCATAATTAGTCAATGGTTGGATAAGATCATACGCTTTCTCTCTAGATAGGCCACGATCAATTAACGATGTTAATATTCTTTGAGAAAATATAATTCCTTTTGTCATATAAATATTTTTAATCATATTTTCAGGATATACATTAAGGTTTTTTACAACATCTATATAACGATGAAACATATAATCAATTAATGTTGTAGAATCTGGAATGATTATTCTTTCAACAGATGAATGAGAGATATCTCTTTCATGCCATAAAGCAATATTTTCAAAAGCTGGAGTTAAATATCCTCTAAGAACTCTCATCAACCCACAAATATTTTCACTAACGATTGGGTTTCTTTTATGTGGCATAGCAGAAGAACCTTTTTGGTTCTTAGAAAACGGTTCTTTCACTTCATTCACTTCGGTTCTTTGTAAATTTCGAATTTCCAAAGCTAATTTTTCAAGTGTAGAGCCTAATAATACTAGAGAACTCACATAATGAGCGTGTCGATCTCTTTGCAATGTTTGTGTGGATATATTTACTTCATTTAATCCTAAATGTTTAACAATATATGATTCAATTCTAGGGTCCGTAAATGCATAATTTCCAACAGCACCACTAATTTTACCAACTTCTATTTCTGATGCAGCTATTAAGAATCTTTGGTAATTTCTACTTAATTCATCATAATAAAGTGCAAATTTAAAACCAAAAACGGTAATGTCCGCATGAATACCATGTGTTCTTCCAATACAAAATGTATTCTTATATTCATAAGCCTTTTCTTTTAATACTTCTAAAAATGCTTCTACATCTGCTTTTATTACTTTATTTGCTTTTTGAATCAATACTCCGTATGCGGTATCTACGACGTCAGTAGAAGTTAATCCATAATGTATAAATCTTTTTTCTGCTCCTAAAGTTAAAGACACCGCTCTTGTGAATGCTATTACATCATGTTTCAATTCTTGTTCGAATAGAATTACGTTTTCCATGTCATAATTTGCGTTTTGTTGTATTAATTTTAAATCTAGGTCATTTACTACCCCAATTTTATTTAGTGCCTCTGCATTGAGAATTTCAATATTCAAATAGGTATCGAATTTTGATTTATCACTCCAAATTTCCTTCATTTCCTTGCGGGAATAACGATCTATCATTACAATTCTCCTTCAATTTGCAAAAAACATTTTAAGGTGTTTTCTAACAAGCATGCTATCGTCATTGGTCCAACCCCGCCCGGAACAGGTGTAATATATCCCGCAACTTTAGCTGCATCATCAAACAGAACATCTCCTGTAAGTTTTCCGTCCACACGATTTATTCCTACATCGATTACCACTGCGCCGGGTTTAATGTAAGATGAATCTACCATTTCTGCCCTACCTATAGCAACAATCAATATATCTGCTTGTTTTGTAATCTCTCTCATATTTTTTGTTTTAGAGTGACAAATTGTTACTGTTGAATTCCTTTGTAACATTAAAGCGGCCATTGGTTTTCCTACTATTTGGCTTCTGCCTATGATTACACAATGCTTTCCTACGGTTTCAAGGTTATAATGTTCTAATATTTTTGTTATTCCTAGTGGCGTACATGGAACCAAAGAATCTTGTCCTTTATTTAGTTTGGCTATATTTTCATTATGAAATCCATCCACATCTTTTTTAGAGTTAATTAGATTGATAATTCTATCTTCGTGAATATGTTTAGGTATTGGAAGTTGTAATAAAATTCCATGTACAGAATCATCTAAGTTTAAATTGTTTATTACTTGAGCCAATTCCTCTTCTTGAACATCGTCCTCTAAACGAATAATAGTGGATTTCATTCCCGCTTTAATACAAGCTCTTTCTTTTGATCTTACATAAGATTGACTAGCTGGATCCTCTCCAACTAAAACAACAACTAAATGTGGTTGTTTTTTATATTTTTCAATTAATATTGCGGTATCTGTTTTGACTTTTTCTCTTAATGTTAAAGCTACTTGCTTTCCATCTAATAGTATTGCCATCGTATCATTCCCTTTCATATAAGTATTGATCTAATATTTCACCATAATATACCGTATGATTTGCATTTTTATTGTAGTATCTATCCTTAACGATTTGAGGTACAACGGATTGGTCAAGAGTTTGTTTATACATTACTTTACACTCATAATGCAACTCTGCTTCACCAATAATTGGAGTATCAATTTTTCTTCCTTTAATCGGTGTTAAATGACAATGTTCAAATTTATTAAAATCTCTTAATGATTTTGTTCCACAAACTTTTATTGCTTCTTTTAGATCGTTTTTTAAAGGTATACTTACCGTAAATTCTAAACTAGATTCGATCAAATCATAAGTTGCTCTACTATCTCTAACCAATACCAAAAACATTGGTCTACCCCACACAACCATGACGCCTCCCCAACCGATAATCATCGTATTGATTATGTTGCCTTTTTTGGTTGTTAAAAAGTTCCCTGGATTCATCTTTTCTAATACTCTACCGCTATATTCAAAAACATCAATTTCTTTATACATTATCTTAGTCACCTCTTGCATAATTATATCATAAATATTTAAATCAAGAAAGTTAACAAAGAGTATATTTTATGATATATAATTAAATAGCTTTTGTATTATCAAAATTATATATTTTATGATACAATAAATTAAACTATTTTTCGAGGTGAAATATGAACATTGGTATAGTAGGACTAGGGTTAATCGGCGGAACCATAGCAAAGTCATTAAAAAACAATCATTTTATATCTGCTTATGACATATGCGACGATACTTTAACCTATGCATTAGAACAAAATATAATAAACAAATCCTATCATGATCTTGGTAAATTTTTCCAAGAAAATGATGTTGTTTATCTATGTTTGTATCCTGAAACACTGCTAAATTTCATTTTTCAAAACAAAGACTTAATGTCTATAAATAGCGTTTATATCGAAATTTCTGGCATAAAAAAATATATGGTTGATAAGATTTTAGCAATGAAGTTAAAAAATATTGACATCATTTTTACACACCCTATTGCTGGTAGTGAAAAAGTTGGAGTTTTTCATTCTACAGCAAGTATTTTTGAAAATGCAAATTACGTAATTACTCCAGTTTTAGAAAACAAAAAAACAAATATTGACCTTGCAAAAAAGCTAGCAAAAGAGATGGGTTTTTCAAACATTTCAATGATCTCTCCAGAGGAGCATGACAACATAATTGCCTATACTTCTCAACTAACACATGTTTTGAGTTTATCGCTAGTTAACTCGATTTCAACGGATTTAGAAACCAAGAAATTCATAGGTGATTCCTATCGTGATCTAACACGAATATCCATGATAAACGAGAAGCTATGGCCGGAGTTATTTGTTAATAATAAGGATGCATTGTTAAAAGTGATCAATTCCTTTGAAAAAGAGCTCAATAACTTCAAAGTCGCAATCGCTTCACAAGACACTAATAAACTATCAAAATTGATGGTAAAATCCACTCAAATCAGAACAAAAATAGAGCGTGGTGATGACAGTGAAAATTGAGGTATATCCATCCGTTGTTTCGGGTACAATAACGCCTCCTGCTTCTAAGTCAATGTTGCATAGGTCTATCATTTCTGCATCCTTAGCAAATGGTACTTCCGTAATTAACAACGTAGTTTACAGTGAAGATGTGGTAGCTACAGTGAATGCATTTAAGCAATTGGGAGTTCAGATTGAGACAAAGGATAATCAGCTATTAATAGTCTCTAAAGGGCTATCCGGTTTTCATGAAAATGTAGATGTTGATTGCAATGAATCAGGGTCTACTTTACGCTTTCTAGTCCCTGTTTTATCAAATACTAAAAAAGCCTATTTTAGGGGAAAATCCAGTTTATTAAAACGACCAATGACCATCTATGAAGAGATATTCAAAAATCAGAATATCCATTACGAAAAGAATGATTTATTCATTACTACAGAGGGTAAAATTAAACCTGGAAATTTTAAAATTAGAGGCGATATTAGCTCCCAATTTATATCTGGTTTGTTGTTCGTTCTGCCTACATTGGATGGTGATTCAACTATAGATATTATAGGGAATTTAGAATCAGCAAATTACGTTAAGTTAACAATTAGTGTTTTAGAAAAGTTTTCTATTTTTATTTCTTTTCAAGATAACAGATTTTTTATAAAAGGCAATCAAGCATATAAATCGACTGAAATTTATGCCGAAATTGACTTCTCACAACTAGCATTCTTCGCAGTGCTTGGAACCATAAATAATACCATTAAAGTTGATCATATAGATTTTGACTCTTTACAACCAGATAAGCAGATAATTGACATCATTGAGCAAATGAACGGGGATGTTATTAGAGAGCCAAATAGTGCGGTTTTCAACCATTCTTTTACTCGGGGAATAACCATTGATGTAGGACAATTTCCCGACATAGCACCTATTTTGGGAGTATTAGCGGCTCTATCCGAAGGAAAAACTAGTATTGTTAATGCAAAAAGATTAATTATTAAGGAGTCCAATAGACTATTATCCACCTATAATACACTGAAAAATCTTGGTGTGGATGTTCATATGGGCAAGGATTTTTTAGAAATATATGGTACAAATAAATTTGTTGGTTGTGAACTCGATTCTTATAATGATCATAGAATAGCAATGGCGGCAGCAATTGCAGCTACCGTTGCAGACTCTAAAGTAACCATTAATAATGCGGAAGCAATCAATAAATCTTATCCGGGTTTCTATAATGATTTACAAGCTTTAGGAGTAAAAATTCGCTTTAAAAGTTAGGGGGAAATATATGAAAACAATTGATATTGAATCAAACCAAAAGAGCTATCAAATTTTAATAGAAAATAATCTTCTAAACCATTTAAAAGATTATTTGGATTCGCAAAGATTTTATGTAATTATATCAGATGATAAAATACCTTCTGAATATATTAATTTCGTTAAAAATGCTGCAATTAATAATTTGCTTATTACGTTTCCTTCAGGAGAACAATCTAAATCCTTTTACGAATATCAAAGAATCATATCCATATTACAAGAAAACAATATTAAAAGAGATGCATGTATAATAGCTTTAGGTGGTGGCGTAACAGGTGATCTTGCTGGTTTCATTGCTTCGACATATTTAAGAGGTATAGATTATATACAAATACCGACTTCTTTATTAGCACAAATTGATTCTTCTGTTGGGGGTAAAGTTGCTATCAATACCGACTTAGCTAAAAATTCAATCGGTAGTTTTTACCCACCTCTCAAAGTGTTTATTGATCCACAAACATTGCATACTTTAAGTCCTCGCCATTTTAATAACGGAATGGGAGAAATGATTAAATATGGAATGATTCATTCCAAAGCTTTCTTTGATGAAATTTCTCAAGAAGATGTATCGAAAAACTTAGAATATTTCATTTATAATTCTTTGTTAATTAAAAAATATTACGTGGAAAATGATGAATACGATAATTCTATAAGACAATTTTTGAATTTTGGACACACTTATGGGCATGCGTATGAAGCGTATTATAAATTCACCAAGTATTTTCATGGTGAAGCAGTTGCGTTAGGAATGTTAAAGGCATGTAAGAAGGAAGAAACGAAGCAATCATTAATTACCGTTCTAGAAAAGTATTCCTTGCCAACTACAGAACCCATTCCAGACGAAAAAGTATTACCTTACATAAAAAAAGACAAAAAAAATACCAGCGAATATTTGAATATGATTGTCGTGGATGAAATAGGTCACGCATACATTCAGCAAAAAATATTAGGAGGGTTATGAAATGAACACGATAGGTCATAATATAAAGATTACTTTTTTCGGAGAGTCTCACGGTCCTTACGTAGGGATTGTGATAGATAATTTACCTCCAGGATTACTAATTGATCAAGAATTGATTAAATTTAACCTTACAAAACGAAGACCCGTTAAAAATATAAACACAACCAGAGTTGAAACCGATAATTTCCAGATCATTTCTGGCTTTTTCAACGAACGAACAACTGGTGGAGCGTTAACAGTTTTAGTTAAAAATTCAAACACTCTTAGTGGCGATTATAAAAACTTGGATGTAGTCCCTCGCCCATCACACGCTGATTACCCTGCTTATATTAAGTATAAAGGTTTTAATGATTATCGTGGAGGAGGATTTTTCTCAGGCAGACTTACTGCTTTGTGGATGATCATTGGAGCTATTTCAGAACAAATATTAGCGAAATATAATATTGTTGTTGGCTCTCATATATATCAAATAAAGAATATAAAAGATGATTCATTTAAAATGAATGAAAATAATAAAAAGCAATTGAATAAATTAAATAAATCAATATTTCCACTTATAGATGAGAAAAAAAATGAAATAATGCAACAAGTAATTATTAATGCAAAAAAAGAATTGGATTCTGTTGGTGGTATTATTGAGTCGAAAATAATTAACGTACCTATTGGTTTAGGAGAACCATACTTTATGTCAGTGGAAAGTTATTTATCTCAATTGATATTCAGTGTACCCGCGGTTAAAGGTATTGAATTTGGAAAAGGTTTTGATTTTGCTAACCACTTTGGTTCTGAAATGAACGATCAATATGAAATAACTAATGGTAAAATTGGTGTACTATCAAACAATAACGGTGGTATTTTAGGTGGATTAACTACCGGAAATCCAATAGTTCTAAAAGTAGCAGTAAAACCAACGTCATCCATTTCAAGAAAACAAAAATCTGTTGATTTAGATACTTTAGAAAACACAGAACTTATCATAAAAGGTAGACACGATCCTCAAATTGTCTCTCGAGCAACTCATGTCATTAATTCTGTCTTAAATTTTGGTATATTAGACTTACTTATGTTTCAAATTAAGAAAGATGCGATCTTGTAACATGTACGGTTTAGTAGGAAAACATTTGAAACATAGCTTTTCAAAAACAATACATCATAATTTAGGTAATTTAGAATATGAATTATACGAAACAACAGATATAAAAATGTTTTTGCTAGAACATGATATCGATGGTATCAATGTTACGATTCCTTACAAAACGGAAATTATACCGTATTTAGATGAATTAGATGATATTGCTAAGGAAACCAACTCTGTAAACACCATCGTGAAGCAAAATGGCCGTTTAATTGGTTATAATACTGACTATTATGGGCTTAAAGAGGCTTTTAGTTTTCATAGCATAAACATCGAAAATAAAAAAGTACTTTTATTAGGAAATGGATCTGTATCAAAAACAGTAAAAAAAGTATTAAATGATTTAAAAGTAAATACAATTATTACATTATGTAGAACTATAAAAAATACGCATGATGTTTTGTTTGAACAATATAATGATTATTTAAATTTTGATATCATAATTAATACAACACCCGTTGGAATGTATCCAAATAATGATGATTCTGTATTAATTGAAGTTTCTAAATTCAATAATCTTGAATTTGTAGTAGATTTGGTATATAATCCTTTAAGAACAAAATTACTAATTGAAGCCCAAAGACTAAATATAAAAACAATGAATGGTCTTTATATGCTAGTCATGCAAGCAAAGAAAGCTCACGAACTATTTTTTAATGTTGTTTTACCTTTAAATGTAATCAACAACCTCTACAGAAAAATTTATAGCAGTTATTTAAATTATGTTTTTGTTGGGTTGCCATTAAGTGGTAAAACCAAATACGCCAATATGATTGGTGGTTTATTAACAAAAACAGTTTATGATATTGATAAATATATAGAAAATAAATATCAAACGACAATACCTGAGATATTTGAATCTTCTGGCGAACAACAATTTAGAACATATGAATCAGAAACTGTAAATGAATTATATAAACTTCATAACACTACAATTTCTACCGGTGGTGGATTAATTGAAAATGAAAAAAACATGGATTTACTTAAGCAGAATGGAATTATCATATTCTTAAATAAAAATCCAGAAGTGATTGCTAAAAAAAATATATATGGTAGGCCATTATTAAAGGATCCAAAAGATATTCTTGTTTTAGCAAAAAAAAGAACCCCCTTATATCTAAGACATTCGGATATAATAATCGATATTAATCTAACCACAGAAGCTCATATAAATGAAATTAAGGAGAAAATTGATGAATATATTAGTCGTTAATGGACCAAATTTGAATTTTTTAGGCATTAGAGAGCCTGAAGTTTACGGAAAACAATCTTATAATGATTTGGTCAATGTTCTATTAGCCTATGGAAATTCAAATCAAATAGACATTGAGGTTTATCAATCAAACTCTGAAGGAGAAATTATCGATATTATTCAAAATAACTATCACCGATTTGATGGTATGATAATTAACCCTGCGGCTTATACTCATTATTCTTATGCGATTTATGATTGTATTAAGTCCATCCCTATTCCTACAATTGAAGTACACTTATCTAATATTTTTGAAAGAGAACCATTCCGTAAAATTTCAGTTATTGAAGCTGCTTGTATTGCAAAATTTTATGGAAAAGGATTTAATTCCTACATAGATGCCATAAATCACTTACAAAAAGGAAGTGCAAAAAAATGATTATTAAATTTAAAAATACTGCAACAGAAAAACAAATTTCTAAACTGAAAACAAAGTTGTTGAACCAAAACTTTGAGTTACACGAGAGTGTTGGTGAGTCTACACATCTTTTAGGAGTTATCGGTGATACAATTAGCTATGATATTAATAGTTTGTATGCGTACGATTTCATAGATACTGTATTAAGGGTTCAAGAACCTTTTAAAAAAGTAAATCGTAAATTTAAACCCGAAGATACCATCGTAAATGTCTCTGGAATTGAAATCGGCGGAAAAAATATTGTAATTATGGGTGGCCCTTGTGCTGTGGAATCCGAGGATCAAATAGATAAAATCACTCCAATGGTTAAAAAAGCCGGTGCTAAAATTCTAAGAGGTGGAGCATTCAAACCAAGAACTAGTCCATATTCGTTTCAAGGTATGGGTGTAGAAGGATTAAATATACTAGAAAAAGCAAGTAAAAAATATGGAATTCCAGTTGTAAGTGAAATTATGAGCGTGGATGAACTTCCTTATTTTATTGAAAAAGTCGATTTAATCCAAGTTGGAGCTCGAAATATGCAAAATTTCAACTTATTGAAGGAACTTGGTAAAACAAATAAACCAATTCTTCTAAAAAGAGGATTAGCAAATACAATTGAAGAGTGGTTAATGTCAGCTGAATATATTATGGCAGGAGGAAATTCCAATGTGATTCTTTGTGAAAGAGGAATTAGAACATACGAAACCTCCACAAGAAATACGTTAGATATTTCTTCAATTCCAGTCATTAAAAAACTTTCACATCTACCAATTATAATTGATCCATCACACGCTGCTGGACGATGGGAATATGTAGAGTCTTTATCAAAAGCCGCTATCGCTGCTGGAGCTGACGGTTTAATTATTGAAGTTCATCAAAATCCAGAAATGGCATTAAGTGATGGACAACAATCCTTAAAACCAGGAAAATTTAAAACACTAGTTAAAAAATGTCAAAGAATTGCTGAAGCAATAGATCGCACTTTAGAATAAATCGTTGTTTTTTAAAATTAAACTCACTACTTTAATCATAGTGTTATAATAATACTAGAAAGGATGTGCGCTTATGAAAGAATATATTAAATTTATTGATGATCTACCGCTAATTTTAAAGGTAATCTTAGCTTTTCCTGCTTCAGATGGAATATTTTATGGAATATATAGGATTGCAAAAGGGAAAGTAATCGCGGGAATTATTTGGATTATTCTTGGCTTTTTCATTCTATGGATTATTGATATTTATCATTTATTAACAACTGGTAAAGTTCAATTATTTGCATAACAACAAAAAAGAAGTCATAATTTATGACTTCTTCTTTTTTTATAAGTGTTTTTTTAATTTTCGAACTAATTCTGGTATGTTTTTTGTTTTTAAAGAAGAAATTGCGATTCGAATCAATCCTTCCATTGGAATTATGAATACATGATCATCCACTAATTCTTTAAAAATATTTTTGTTGTTGGTTAAGATACTAATAAAGAAGCCTCCATAATATGGCAATATCTTCAAATTGTTTTTTTCTGCTTCTTGGATAAACAAGTTTGATCTATTAAGCAATAATGCTCTAGCTGTTTTTAATTCATCTAAAAATCTATTTCGATATTCATCTTCACTAAAGATTTTTTCTATAATACTCATTCCTGGTTGAGAAACGCTTGAAAATCTTCCTCTAACGGAATAATCTCCTACTCTAACAAAATTGTCGATAACATCTTGTGATTTTGACAATCCAATTTGTGCGCCTACTCTAAAACCATATAAAGAGAAAGTTTTGGAACCAGAAAAAACTACAACTACTAAAACTTCTGGATCTAAATCCAAATATGTAGAAAATACATCTCTAGAAAACTCATTTTCTTGCATTTGATAATCTATATATGCAATGTCATGAATTAACACAACTGGAACTCCAGTTTTTTTAATTTCGTTTAACGTTTTTATAATTTCTTTCCAATTATCTAATGTCATACATAATCCAGTTGGATTATTACATGGGTCATTAATTAATAGACATAATCTGCCTTGTTTAGCAGCTAATTCTTTTGCTTTACGTTTAAAATCTTTTTCATTGAAGTTTAAATTTTCATCATACATTAAAAATGTTTCTAAATCTACATTCGCCTCTAAAGCAAAATTCTTGTAAGGAGACCAGTAATGATTTGGAAGAAGGACTTTTTGGTCGAAATCATTAAAATTATAAAAAGTATTACTGATTGCTCCAGATCCTCCAGTTGTTGGTATAATGCTGTATTTGAAATGTTCTCTTATACTATTTGCATGTTTTCCGAAAACCCAATCAAATACTCCTTCAGTAAATTTTTTTGTTCCTCTAACTGAAGCGTAGTGATATTTTTCAGCATCGCTTAGTTTAGGAAATAAATCCTCAACAATTTGAAATTTAAATACGTTTCCTTCTTCGTGATGGAGCATCCCAACAGTAGCATCAATAACATCTGCGTATTGTTTTTTCATTGCTTTTGCTTCTTGAGAAATTTGCAAGATGTTTGATTCTAATTTTTTGTACTGGGCGTGCTTTCCAACAATATTATTTTGCATTGTATACCCCTTTTCTTTCTAAAATATATTTTTTAAAGTTACTGTTTGTAATCTGTCAGGTCCAACAGAAAAAATAGTAACATTTACTCCTAATTTTTCTTTAATAATATTTAAATAATTTTGACAATTTACTGGTAATTCTTCGAACGTTTTAACATTAGTAATATTTTCTGTCCAACCAGGATAAATTTCATAAATAGGAATACATTTTTCATACTCATTATACTCGGCTGGAATATAATCAATTTCTTCACCATGTAACATATAACCTATGCATACTTTTAAATACTTAATTCCTGTTAATACATCCAACAACATAATGGATAAATCTGTGATTCCATTAATCCTTATAACATGTTTTAATACCACTAAATCTAGCCAACCAATCCTTCTTGGTCTATTTGTTGTTGTACCATATTCGTGTCCAACTTCTCTAATATTTATAGATATTTCATCTTCAAATTCCGTTGGAAAAACACCTTCACCAACACGCGTTGTATAAGCTTTTGTAACACCTACAACAGTTGTAATTTTTTGAGGTGAAATTCCCGTGTTAAGAGGTATTGAAGCAGAGGTTGGTGATGATGAGGTAACATACGGATAAGTCCCGTGATCAACACATAACATACTTCCTTGAGCACCTTCAAAAAGAATGTTTTTGTTATCTTCTATTAAATTATTCAATAATATAGAAGTATCGCAAATATATGGTTTTAATTTATGCCCTATTTCAACAAATTGGTCAAATAATTGTTCAGTTTTAAATAATGGTTTATTTTGAGATTTGAAAAATATATTGGCAAATTTAATACTAATATCCATTTTTTCTTTTAGAATTTTTGGATTAATAAGATCAATTGTTCTTATTCCAATTCTAGATATTTTATCAGAATATGCTGGACCAATTCCTTTTTTGGTTGTTCCAACAGCGAAATCGCCTTTTAAATGTTCAAATAATTCATCTAATTCAATATGATAAGGCATAACAATATGAGCTCTATCTGAAATGTAGAGTTTATAATTCGTTATGCCTTGTTTGTTTAAAGTGTTTAATTCATCTAAAAGCGCTATTGGATTGATAACCATTCCATTAGCCATAATATTAATGATGTTTGGATTGAAAATTCCAGATGGAATTAAATGTAGCGCATATTTGTTATTATTGAACAATATAGTATGTCCGGCGTTGTTACCACCTTGACTTCGAACTACTACATCTGCTTGGTTTGCTAAATAATCGGTAATTTTGCCTTTACCTTCATCTCCCCATTGAGTTCCAACAACAACCACTCTTTTGCCCATTTAAGTGCCCCTCTCAAACTATATACATTATAACATATTATATATACAAAGAAACCTTTAAAAAGTTTTTATAGTTTATTCGTGGTTCTTAACAATATATCTTTAGCAATCCAAATTCCGTTCGCATTTGCTTGAGCTAACCCTCTAGTAATTCCTGCTCCATCTCCACCAAAATACAAACCACTAATTTTGGATTCAAATTTATTATTCACTTCGGGTCTAGCAGAATAAAATTTAGCTTCTACACCATATAATAACGTATGTTCAGAAGCAACTCCTGGTGTGATGTTATCCAAAGCTTCTATCATTTCGATGATTGATTTCATTGTTTTGTATGGTAATACTAAACCTAAATCACCAGGTATAGCTTCTTTTAATGTAGGTGTTACAAATCCCTCTTCAATTCTTTTAACTGTTGATCTTCTACCTTTTTGTAAATCACCGAATCGTTGAACTATAATAGATCCATTACTTAACATATTAGCTAATCTAGATACTCCGTGAGCAAATTCGTTTGGTTGATTAAATGGTTCTGTAAAACGATGAGATACTAATAAAGCAAAATTCGTATTTTTAGATCCTTTATTAGAATCTTTATATGCATGTCCGTTTGCTAACATTGTTCCACTATGATTTTCAATAACAACGTGTCCTTTTGGGTTAGAACAGAATGTTCTTACAGTAGATCCAACTTGTGTTCTGTAGATAAATTTTCCTTCATAAAGGTTTTCGTTGATTTCTTCCATAATTTCGTTATTAGTTTCAACTCTTACACCAATATCAACATGATTTGATTTCATAACTATATTGTGTTCTATCGCTAAATTACTCAACCAATAAGACCCATCTCTACCTGGTGTAATTACAACGTAATCAGAATATATCTTCTTGTTTTCTTCTAATATAACACCTTTAATAACATTATCTTCAACAATAATATTTTTTACTTCTGTTTGGTGAACCATATCTATTTTGTTATTCAAATATTCAAAAATATTTTTCAATATTTGTAAATTAATTTCAGTGCCTAAATGTCTAATTTTACCTCTTAAAAGTTTTAACCCAACTGCTAAACCTCGTTTTTCTATTTCTTTAACTTGTGGTGTATTTGGATCGGTTAATTCTTTCGGAGCACCAAATTTTAAATTGATAGAATCAGCATAATTTATTAATTCTAATATCACATCATCATCAAGATATTCATTCATCCAACCGCCATATTCAGAAGTAATATTAAATTTTCCATCCGAATAAGCACCAGATCCCCCAAAACCATTTGTAATAGAACAATAAGGCAAACAACCAACTTGTCCATCTTTTTGAATTGGACATTTTTTTATTTTTTTATCAATAATAGGACAATTTCTATGATAAATATCTTTGCCTTTGTCTAATAACAAGATTTTTAAGTCTTTGTTTTTTTCAGCTAATTCGTATGCGCACATAATTCCTGCAGGTCCTGCACCAATTATTATTACATCATATTTATCTTTCATCATATTACCTCTTTTTCAACGTTAAAATTCTAACATTATTTTAGATTAAAATCAATTAAATTTACAATAAAAAAATGGAGATATACTCCATTATTTTTTTATTCTGTTCTTACTGGTAAAATCAATTGTATTAATCCTACATCATCATTACCTTCGATAACGAAAGGTCTTATTTCTCCTGTAAATTTAACATATATTTCATCTGAATTAAATGTTTTTAAGGCATCTAAAAAATATTTTGAACTAAAC
>CAZSVN010000015.1:7243-17514 GCA_964610285.1 uncultured Candidatus Izemoplasmatales bacterium | reverse complement strand
GTAGGATCATCAATAAACACTTTCATCAACCACTCGGACTTGAAATATAATAAAGCAGCGACTAGTGTAGCATACGGAATAAGCATCATCGTTACATAACCCATTCCCTTGCGAATCCTTCCAAACTCTTTCGCTCCAAAGTTTTGGCCAACAAACACCGTTATAGCAGTTTGAAAACCAGTACCAATCATCCAGGTTAGTTGCTCTATTTGCGACCCAATCCTTTGAGCACCAACGACACTATAACCAAAACCATACACTAGCACGGCGATATAGATTGATATCGACGTAAATAGTATGGAGTGAATTCCAACTGGTATACCAACGCGTATAATATCCTTGATTGCTTGAATATTAATATTCTTTAAATGGAATATATGAATATTTGGATTGTTTTTTTGATATAGAATGAAGAACACAAGTAAGGTAATCGATTGTGAAAATACCGTTGCGATAGCCGCACCGCGAATACCCCAACCGAAAACAAGTATTAAAATTGGATCTAAGATAATATTCATGACAAATCCAATTGCTAAAACAGCTAAATTGACTTTCGTTCTTCCCAAACCTTCATTGATAGCGGAAAAACCGTTATTCAAAAATTGAATAAACATCAATCCACCGATGATTGGAATATACAACAATGCATAATCCATCACGAGTGGATTGTCGATGTTGAAAATTCCTAAAAATTGTTGCCTGAAAATAAATATACCAGCAGAGTACACAAGCCCCAACATCAGTTGCATCCAAATACCATTCGTTGCATACACATCGATTTTATGAGGTTTTTTCGCACCTACTGCGTGGCTAATCTTAACACTTGTACCAATTTTAGCAATTAGGATAAACCCAAACGCAAACCAAGCAATATAGGACACGGTTCCAACAGCTGTGACCGCCGCTCCTTCATCCATACCGATCAGATCGACTCTACCAATCCAAAACATGTCAGTCAAATTATAGGCCATTTGAGAAATGGTCGTTAATAAAACTGGCAAGGCAACGAGCAATAATTTTTTTATTATAGACCCTTCTGTTAGGTCATAAATCTTTTTCATATTTTCCTCTAAAAAGAAACTTCAGTAGAAGTTTCCTTTTTTCTAATTAGTTTTCTAAAAAGTAGGTCGCTTCCATATCCGCCGTTGATAACGCAAATGCTAATGGGAATCTTGAGAATGCTTCTGATACATTGCGAACGTCTTCGGTACTAGCAAATCCCATGTGATAACGTATAGCAAATGCTTCTTCTCTGGTTAATTTCATAAAACCAGAGATGATGTAAACTGATTTTTCTCCATGTCCATATGGTAATTCATCATTGAACTCATAAGTAGGTACAGAAATCCATTTTCCAGATTCATCTTTTTTGTTTCGGAAGGATTTTTTGTATACATTCACTTTACATAAATCATGTAACAAGGAAACGATTGCTATCGATTCATCTGGTACATTCATTTTGTAAGCTTCTTTTACTCTTGGTCTGTCTAGATATGCCTTTAGGCATTTATATACATTCAAAGAGTGTTCTAATAATCCACCTTCAGTAGATAGATGAAATCTAGTAGATGCTGGAGCAGTGAAGAAATCACTTTTGTCTGATAGTAAAAATTCTAACAAGTCTTTTGCGCCTGTTCTTGTTATATACTTATTATATAACTCAATAAACTCTTCTTTCATTATAATAACTTCCCATAAACAGCTGTACAAGGTACTTCTATTTCTCTATCTTTTAAACTTACAGATATTTTAACATCCACTATTTCTATAATCTCCATAATGGTATTATCACTTAAATCTTTAATTCGCTCTTTTGCTTTGAATTTGGTTTTCGCTTTACTACCAAAGAATACTAAAATATCATCGTCATCATAACGTTTTGCATGCTTTGCAAAAAAGGAAGATAAACATTTAATTTTACAAGGATGATCCAATAACAAGAAACGATATGGATTCTCCAAATTAAATCTTCTTCTTAATTTTTCATTGCTAATTTGTGTTTCAGCAGTCGTTACTACGGAATCAACTTCTTTTTTCGCGGCATTGTAAATCTCAACTCCTAAATCTTTTAATCTTGATTTAAAATCTCGTTTCTCAGTCATATTCTTTTCCTTTCAAAAATTATTTTAGTTTCAGTAATGTAATACTTTCTACCGATGCTGTATTAGGAAACATATCAATAGGTCTTATAGATTTCACACTATATTTTCCAGATAATTCATTGATATTTTTAGCAAGAGTGGACGGATTACAAGACACATATACAATTTGTTTTGGCAATGATTTTAATAACGCATCAACAACTGGTTTTGCCAAACCTTTTCTTGGAGGATCTAATAACACCAAATCCGGTTTTATACCCATTTTTATTAACTTTGGCATTTCAGCCTCAACATAGCCCGTAACGAATTCAATATTCGTTACGTTATTGATTTTAGCGTTCTCAATCGCATCTTTAATGGATGCAGGAGAGGAATCAATACCGTAAACTTTCTTTACTCGCTTTGCTAACAATATCGAGGTAATTCCAATTCCTGAATATAAATCAAATACTACGGAATGCGCATTTACATCTGCGGTTTCTAAAATCAAATCATACAGCACTTCCATTTGTTTAGAGTTTAACTGATGAAACGCATCCGGTGAAATCTTCACCGTAAGATTTTGAAATTTGTCTTCAATCCACTTAGAACCTTCTAGCATAATAATTTTACTGGAGATTACTAAGTTGCTTTTGGAATCGCTAATCGAATATGATACGGATTTAACCATATCCAATTCGTCCATCAATTCTTTCGCTACAATACGCAACTCGTCATTGTTCTCACGAACAATAAAGGTAACTGATGCACTGTTGGTCGCTTCTAAATACCTAGTAATCAGATAAAATAATACACCATCTTTGTTTTCAATATCGTATGCTTTTAAGTTGTGTTTTCTTAATAATTTCAACGTTGCATTATTTATAGTATTAATCACATCATGATGGACCATACAGTTATCGATATATACAAATTCATTGGATTCCGGTTTATAGAATCCCAATGCCAATCCAAAATTGGTATTCTTAAATGGCATTTGTGATTTATTTCGATATTGATAAGAATTGTCCATTCCTTTTGTTTTTAAAATCTCTAATTTTTCTACATCAAGGCTGGTATATTTTCTAAGAGATTGTTTCAATATGCTCTGTTTTATTTTTAACTGTTCAATATAATCAATATGTTGCATTTGACATCCACCACAATCATTAAAAAACTCACAAGGTGGATCCACTCTTTTTTTTGATACTCGAATAAATTTCGCTATTTTACCTGTTGCATAATTATCTGTTACTTGGGTGATTTCACAAAAAATACTTTCTTTCAAAATGGCTCCCGGGACAAATACTAAAGCTTTATTATGATAGCCAATTCCTTCCCCGTTGATTCCTTGTTTACGTATATCAAGTTTTATATTATCACCAATTACTAATTTCATATAATCACCACCATAATAATTATAACAGAAAATCTGTTTTTTTTACAAAAAAAAGGGCAGATTATGCCCTTAGTCTTTTATCGTATAAGATGGAATGAATTTTTTTAAAACTACCTTGATTTCCGAATTCGTCAATTTCTCAAACGTTTCGGTTATTTCATTAATATCACATTCGATATCTTCTTGATTTTCAATTTTTTCAATAAAGATTTTTTCATTATCTGTTTGGATATTACCGTTATCTTTATCCACCAATAACTCTTCATATAGTTTTTCACCTGGTCTTAATCCGGTAATTTCGATTTTGATATCTTCATGAGGTTTCATTCCAGATAACATAATCATCTTTTCTGCTAAATCATAGATTTTAACAGGATCCCCCATATCTAATATGAATATCTCTCCACCCTTTGCATATGCCCCTGATTGTAAAATTAAGGCTACTGCTTCTGGGATAGTCATAAAATAACGTATGATTTCTTTATCGGTCACCGTAACAGGACCACCGTATTCAATTTGTTTGCGGAACAATGGAACAACTGATCCATTACTCCCGAGTACATTTCCAAATCGGACTGCAGAGTAATTTGTTTTTGATTTCGCATTGATACATTGAATCAACATTTCAGCAAATCGTTTGGTAGCTCCCATAACATTGGTTGGTCTAACTGCTTTATCCGATGAAACCAGTACTACTTTTTCAACATTAAATTTATCCGCTAACTTACAAACATTATAGGTCCCTATAATATTTGTTCGAATGGCTTCTTTCGCAGATGCTTCCATTAGTGGTACGTGTTTATACGCAGCTGCATGAAATACTAAATCAGGTTTAAAGTTTCCAAAGACTTCATTTAATCTGTCATAATTATAAACGGATCCAATTTGAATAGTAAATGGTACATTATCAGTTTTTTTACGGTACATTTTATGTTTTAATTCCGCTTGTAAATCATATACACCGTTTTCATATATATCGAACAATAAAATCTCTTCTGGATTATATTTAACGATTTGTCTAACTAGTTCAGAACCAATAGAACCACCAGCTCCAGTTACTAATACTCTTTTCTTTGAAATGAATTCTTTAATCCCTTGATTATCTAACTCTACAATATCTCGAGATAACAAGTCTTCTACTTTTACTTCTTGTAATTTTTTAGGGTTATTCTTTTGTAAATTTTTAAATTTTGGTAAACGTTTGATCATTACAGGTCTTTTTGCGACGATTTTTATGATTTCTTGAAAGCGAATATCTTCAATATTTGCAATACAGATAATCACTTGTTCTATATTATAAGTATCAATAATAAATGGGATTTCTTTTATCGGACCTAATACTGGAAATCCAGACATTAAATTTCCGATTTTAGCATCATCGTCATCCACAAAAGCAATAGGGTTTATTAGTAAAATTGGATTATTTCTTATTTCATCCAATACTAATTTTCCACCAGCGCCAGCTCCGATTAATAGTGTTCTTCTTCCCAACATATAGAATTTCTTTGGTGAAATATATTTAATCAGTCGTTTTAGAATCCTTGGAACTACCATTACAAACACTTCAAATACCGTAGTGAATATAAGATATATTTCAGGAATTAATTGAAAATGTGGAATGGAAATTGTTATGATAGCTAAGATAATATTTGAGAATAATACCGCAACTGCAATTTTGAATATTTCATCAAAACCAACATTATCTAAAACCAATCTATATACACTAAACAGTAAATAAAATATCAATTTAAACAGTACAACGAAAGGTAATATCTTTATCGCAGTCATGTGGTCAAAATCAGCTACATCTGTTATTGTCAAAGCACCAATAGCAAGTCCATAAGTAAGAAAAATTGCAAATATATCGTATATCATCATTTGCCATACTTTGACGCTACTTACTCTTGTTAAAAACTTTCTGTCATATGACATAAAATGCCTCCAATTTTTCTATTTTGTATAGTCATTCTATCATAAATGAACACTGTTTTCAATCTGTTTTTCGTAATCAATTAAAAAGGGCGAAATCGCCCTTTCATTAAATCTTAAATATGTCAAAATAAAACTCGACTCCATTATCTAGATTCAAAACTCCGTAATCATAACCGAGTAAATCAAGTGTCGTTCTACAAATAGAAAGCCCAAGCCCTTGACCGCCATAACTTCTAGTTCTAGCTTTATCTACTTTATAGAAACTTTCCCAAATATGATCAATTTCCGTTTCAGGAATTTGTTCTCCTGAGTTATAAACAGATATCCTTAAGGAATCATTTGCAAGTCGCTTCACCGTTATGCTTATTTCTTTATGTTTATCTACATGGTTGATTGCATTATTAATAAAGTTCGTTAATACAGACTGCAATTTATTATAATCTGAGTTAATAACGATATCTATGCTGTTTTTTTCTAATATAATATTTCGTTCTTTAAACGTTAAACTGAATAAATTCACAGTGTCTTCAATTAAATCTTTCACATTAAAATCTTTGAATTCCGCTTCATTTGCTCCACTTTCTATTTGGGACAATTTGAGCAAGTCCTTTACAAGTTTATTCATCTTATTGGTTTCATCCAATATGATAGCAATATATTCTTCTTCAGTAACTTTATCCAAGTCTGATAATCTAAGTGCTTCTGTATAACCCATAATCATCGATAGAGGTGTTTTGAGTTCGTGCGAAGCATTCGCAATGAATTCTCGCCTCATCTTATCGATATCTGTTTTATATAGAATTTCTTTCGCTAATCGATCGTTTGTTTTTTGCAATTCCAAAATATTCTCTTCTAATTGATTGCTCATTCGATTAATACTCTCGCCCAGTCTACCAAATTCATCTTCAGACGTTACCTTCACCTTGTTCGAAAAATTTAAATTGGCAATCTCCTCTGCGATTTTATTGATCTGTAATATTGGATTTGTAAAGGAATAACTGATTAAATACATCGTAATGAAGGATAATACCATAAATATAAATCCAACTAAAATTGTAAACGAGTTGAATATTCTAATATTATCCGCAATCGATTGAAATGTAATTGTTAGAAGGTAATAAGCATTTCCACCTGTACTTTGTTCTTTCTCTACACATAACCCAATAATCTGCGTATTGGAGTTGTTGACAGTATATTCCGATTGAATATCCACCAAATAAGCCTTGTATCCTTCTTCTAAATTGATTTCTACTTCGGTTGCGTAAGTATCTTGGGTACTCAACAAATCTTCGTTGAAATCGTAAATAATCCTACTAATAATCCCATCTGAAATATTAAATCGATTTCCATATATTCTTACAAATACATCCGGGTAAGTATTGAAATCACTCCATTCAAAATTGGGTTCAAAATCTGCAGTTTGAACAACCACTTGTAGATTGATGTTGTAATCCTTTTCGACATTTTGCATATCATGCAAAAAATCAGCATCTCCTATCTCTGTGTTTTTAACCACATGGAATGCTTCAATTAATGATGCTTCTCTATTCTTTATGTAGTAATTCTCAAGAAATGAATTATTCAATAAGATTAGTCCTGCAATAAAGGATAGTATTAATCCATATACCAACAGGAATAACTTAGACCTAATGGATGATTTCATTTTCCAAATCTAATCGATACCCTATACTTCTAACGGTAGAAACATAAAATCCAAATTTTCCAAGTTTTGCTCGCAACTGCTTGATATGTGTATCTACTGTTCTTAGGTCTCCAAAATAATCGTAATTCCATACAGCATTTAATATTTTGTCTCTTGATAGGGCAATTCCTTTGTTATCGATGAAATATTTTAGTAACTCGTATTCCTTTGGTGTTAATGATACTTTTGTATCTTCTACAAACACTTCTCTAGCAGCTAAATCCATACGAACGACTCCAAAGACAACTTCTTCGTGGACTTTTTTATCTCGTTTAAGCAGTTTGTTAATCCTTGCCATAAGTACGCTAGGTGAGAATGGTTTTGTAACGTAATCATCCGCTCCTAATTTAAATCCTTTTAATTGATCGTACTCTTCACTTCTAGCCGTTAACATGATAACTGGTATGCTCATAAAATCGCGAATTCTTTCTAACACATACCAACCATCATATTTTGGCATCATGACATCAAGAATCACAAGATCAATTTTTTGTTTGGACTCAAATAAGATATCCATAGCTTCCTCGCCATCGGCTGCTTCAATAACACGATAGTCTTCTCTTTTTAGAAAATCAGAAACTAACCTTCTTATTCTGTACTCATCATCAACAACTAAAACATATGTATTTTTCATATACTCATCACATTCCCTTCAAATAAAAATTCAATATAATTATTTAAATCTAGTTAAATATATCGATATTGAATTACTCTAATTATATTTTATAAATATGGTGAAATTGTGATAATAGAATGTTTTTTAATCCAAAACACTTCTATTATTAAAAATCTTATTAGCATTGTCTTCTCCAAATGCTTTTTGAACAATGGCATAGGCATCTAATAAACTGCTTCTTCTAAAATCATGAATATCCGAAGCCACAAAATCTACTAAATTATTTTTGATCAAATTCAATACCATTTTTTTGATTTTCTTACCATATTCTCCGTTGATTGCACTGCAATTAATTTGGATATACGCACCCATTCTCTTCATAATTCTATAGTCGTTGATATCGCGAATATAGGGATATCGTTCAGGGTGAGCGATAATCGGTATATATCCTCTTGATTTGACATTGTGAATGGCTTCCCCGATGTCTTCTGTCTCTTCAAATAAAGAAAACTCCAACAACACAAAATTGGATTTACCAAGAGTTGTTACAATACCATTACTCAAATTAGAAGTTGTATGTCGATCATAAAATATCTCGTTTCCCAAATGTAGATTCACTTCTAGATGTTTTTTCTTAACTTCTTGCACCAAACTATCAAACAATATCAAATTTTCCTCATATGTAGATAAATAATCTCGGTATTTAATATAATGAGGTGTTACAAATATATCTGTAACACCTTGTTTGATTTCATATGTAATTAATTCTATTGAGGTTTCCAAATCCAAAGATCCATCATCTACACCTTGAAGAATGTGTGTATGAATATCTATCAAATTTATCTCTCCTTTTTACTCGTTGTTTGAATAGTAATAATATCCGTAAGTACCTTGAGCTTTTCTTACATCGATGTTTGCAAGAACTCCACCAATAATATTAGCACCGTTTTCTTTCAATTGTTCTAATCCGGTTTTAGCGTTGTCTTTCCTTGTTTGATTAAAGGCCGCCACATAAATAACACCATCAACATATTTAGAAACAACCAATGCATCGGTAACAGATAGAACCGGAGGTGTATCTATAACAATATAGTCATATTCATTTCTCAAATCATTTACCATAGCAATAATTTTATTCGATTGCAATACGATATGAGGATACGTTAATCTATTTCCTGTCAATAAAAGATCAATCCCAGATTCATCTTTTATAATCAAATCATGAACATCTTTTTCATTCACAACAAAGTCATACAATCCCACATCATTTGATTTATGGAATGCTCTATGAATTTTAGGTCTTCTTAAGTCAAAATCAAGAATGATTACTTTTTTACCTTTTTCAGAATACACTGCAGCCAAATTAATCGCTGTTGTAGTTTTCCCGTCTTGTGGAGTTGCCGAAGTCGATTGAATTACTTTCAATGGTTTATCAAGACTTGACATTCTGATATTCAATTCTAATTTTCTATATGCTTCAGCTTCTGGTGAATTTGGACTTTCAATTACAACATTTCTATATTCAAAAAATTCCATTTATTCCACCAACTTTCTTTCTCTCATCGTTCCTGGTACCGCTGCGATAACTTTAATACCTAAGTATTTTTCCATTTCAGAAGATGATTGGAATTTGTTATTAAACAACTCTTTCACAAAAACAAAAGCTAGAGATAAGATACCACCAAGTAATATGCTAATTACAATATTTAAAATCGCATTTGGTGAACTTGGAGTCGTTGGAATAAACGCTACATCCAACAATTTTAATTTATCTTGTAATAGAATATATCCATCATCTTGATTATTGGCAATGGATATCGAATTTTCCACCAACGTGTTCGCTATTTCGGTAGCCAATTCTGGAGATTCATTTTCAACACTGATATATATAATCAACACACTGGAAACAGATGAAATCGAAATGCTATTTTTTAAACTAGTTATAGAATAATCAGCAGGCAAACCTTCGACATCAGTGATTACACTTTCTAACACTAAATTCGATACTACAAATTCTTTGTAGGTAGCGATTAAGTTTTGTGCAATAACCAAAGCGGATTGTTCAGAACTTCCCGTGGTTTCATAATCCACATCCACAATTAGAGATGTTTCAGCGGTATATTTTGGCGTAACAACCACATACGTATATACAATACCGATAACCATTACCCATAGAGTTACTAAAATTATTAATGTTTTGTTTAACCAAACAATCCTAAATAATTCTTGCAGGGTCATCCCTTCTTCTTCAACAAGCTGTTGTTGATTTAATTCATTCATATATATATCTCCTCTTCCAATAGCAAATTATAATAAAAGAAATCTGTATCATTTATATTATATAATAACAAAACACTTAATACAAGAAACTGCACTCATTTATATCTTGGAAACAATGTCTTAAAACAATTAAAATTTCAACATAAAATACAACATGGAAGCTAGCCCAATTGCAAATAAATAATAACTAAAGTATTTCAATTTTCCACTTCTAAAAATATTGAATATTAACTTGTATGCTAAATAGGTTGCGACAACGGC
>CAZSVN010000015.1:0-7233 GCA_964610285.1 uncultured Candidatus Izemoplasmatales bacterium | reverse complement strand
AGGATAAGAAATAATAAAAATAGTAACTATTGCTTTCAATTCCTAGTCCTTCTGTTCGAATATCTAATACCGATAATAAAATCGAAGCAAATGATAATGGAATATATAATAAGAATGAGAAATTCAATGCAGAATCAATTCCCATACCTCGTTTGATGCTTGTACTACTGGTCATACCAGATCTAGAAACGCCTGGGAATATTGCGATTGCTTGAGCCAGTCCAATTAAAATGGCATCTAGCCAATTAATCATTGTTTTCCCCTTTAAGATTTTGGTATCTCTAATTGTATATAATACGGTTCCAGATACTAAGAACCCAACTCCAACAAGTAAAATTCCATATTGTGCTAAAACAAAAGTATCAATAAAATCCTTTAATAAAAATCCCACAATACCAGCCGGTATACATGCCACAACAATTCTTACTGAAAAAATAAAATTATTATAGGTTTCTTCTCTTCGATCTTTTTTAAATACATAGATAAACGAATCTTTTATTAATTCCACTATTCTTTTAAAATAGATCACCATAAAAGTAAGTAACGATCCTGTATTCACCAAAATTAGAAAGAATAAACCTTCATCTTTTTGAATATTAAAAAACACCTGAGCGACTTCTACATGTCCACTAGAAGAAACAGGTAATACCTCAGTAATTCCTTGAATAATCCCTAAAAAAAAGTATTTCAACGCTTCAATAATGTCCAAGTTTATCACTCCTCTTAAAGATTTTACTATATAAGTGTTGTTTTTGCAATAAAGTAAAAAAAAAGTCAAAATTAATTTGACTTTTTTTGTTTCTTATTTAAATTTTGTCATCCACAATCCGTGTAAATTACAGAACTCATAAACTTTTAATGGTTTTGATAAATCTACATCAAATTCAGCCTCTGGTTCATCTCCAGGATTGAATGTTTTAATAAGATATCTATCTCCATTATCGATAAATACCCATTGTATCCAATGATTTTCTAACATTGGGTGTGTTACAGATCCAATCTTAACTGAAATTTTATTGTTAGCAATTTTTTCTACTACAGGTAGATGCTTTTCATTTCCAGCGTCTTCGGTTTTAGGAGTTAATAACGTCATTTCATCTCCACAGCATACTAATGTTGAATTTACTGGATATGTATAACAAATTCTCTTACAATGTTTACAAAAATAAATATTCATAACATACCTCCTTTTTGTTTATAATATCACAACAATAACCATTTTTAAAGCAATATAATCTTTTTCTATTACATTTCTATTGTTTTTTCATCTTTTGCCATTTGTTTTGCGGTACTCCTAAAGAACAAAATAACAAACATCACAACGACATAAGCAAGACAACCAAATAGAGCAATATATTTAAACAATACTTCATTTGCAGTTCCGTATCCTAGTGATGGCAACATTAATATTAGGAACAACGGCAATGCAATCGCGATTGCTGTACCGGAACCCAACACCAATTCTTCAGCAACTGGTGTTTCAAGGTTTTTATCCAAACCTTTTAAGAGCGCAATTCCTGTCGATGCTGTCCCTGTTAACATTCCAAATAACCCAACAAAGTATTCGTTTTTGAATTTTGGATACACTCTTCTGGTAATGAATGCTAAATATAACAAAGTTAAGGTACCACCAACTAAAGAAACAACCGCTAATAATACTCCGTAATCTTTTAGGAAATCTAACGTAATGGTTAAAACCGCCCCTGCAATCATAATATTGAAAAATAATGAACTTAAGTTTGATAAGACATAATCATTTGCAATAAAGTCCACGTTTTTACCTTTTTGTTCGATTTTCTTGACGATAAATTTATACAATAATGCATAGAATATACCAATGATGAAGTTAAATCCTTCTAACAAACCAAACACTGTATTTCCAATTCCACCATCTTCAGAAACCAATAGGCCTTCGAAGATAAACAACGTTAACCATACCATTCCATAAATAATACTGATAATAACAAATTGAACCGTGATTCCATCTAAGAAACTAATTTCTTTAATGGTATCCACTTCTACAATATGTTTTTGAATAGTAGTATCTTCATAACGGGTTGTTTTTTCTATTTTATTTCTTCTAGAAATCAAATTAATCAGCAATACTCCTATGGTACCCCCGAATAAGAATCCTAAGAACGCATAAGACGCTCCTAGTGCGATTCCGAAGCCACCTAGCATATCATTCCACATACTACCAAAACTCGTTGCTAAACCTGGTCCTTGTCCAAATCCTAATGCTAATAACATTCCGGATCCAACAAATTTATCACTAAAGAATAGTACAACCAATAAAATCCCGATAAATCCTTGTAATGCATAAGTACTAGTAATGATCATTCCTGTTGACCATACTTTTTTCTTATCTTTACTTTGCTGTTTTTTAAGTGTCAACGCAATAAAGCCAAGTGCCAAACAGTGATACACAATTGTTTTCATAATCTCAACATCAATGATGTGTGATCCTGAAGGTAAAAATATTGCATCATACACTAATGCTAATAAAAATCCTATCGTACCACCAAGCAATGCAGTTGGTAAAACAATTCTGTTCAAGAATGGTAATTTTGTTTTTAAAATCTTCCCTACAAACAATAAAACTCCAATAAATAAGAAATATATAATTATTCCCCACTTTTCCATAACTCCTAGCCTCCGTTTTTAAATTTTATTATTTTATAGAACAACATTGGGTCTTGCATTTTAATTATATACGTTTTCTCTTCGTAATCAAATGAAACTTCATCTTTTTTTGTTAATGCTAATCCTTCAATTTTTTCAAGAACAAAACTATATTTTGTAGTCCTATGTTGAACATAAAGCTCTTTATCTTTCAATGTTACATCTACAAGTCCTATTTCTTTTGATTTATATTTCACAGTATCCACTAAGAAGAAAGTCCCCTTAGAATACAATGTTTCTTTGGATAATCTTGGAATTTCTTTTTCTTGTAAGTCGCCCCACTCAACAAGGTTATCAAACTCCAATCCCTCAAGCATAGAATATGGATTGAAATGAGCAATTTCTCCACAATTATCACAAAATATTTTATTGCCTTCGGTGGTTAATGTTTGATGAGCCATGCACTTAGGACAAATAAACATAAATCGTTCTAAACCCAAAGCGCGGTTGACTGGATTATAGATGTGTTTTCGTTCTCTATTCCAATCAAAATCATTAAATTGTATAGCACTTACTAATTCTGAATATATTAAATCTAGGGACATGTTCTCTAGTTCTTCACCCTTAAAAAGAGTGTAGAAATCCATAGAAACCAATCCTTTTTTCGTGCTTTTTCTTCCCCATCTAGCAGCGCTCAAATACGCTCCGTTCGCTTTACAGATAACGATATCTTTTTTCATTTTTTTAAAAAGCTTTACCGTACTAAACGGTAATGTACTTTCTTTCCCATAAAAAGATGAATTTCCTTCTGGAAACAACATGATTCCCATGCCCTCATTCAATGTTTTCATCATACTTCTTACGGTAATGATATCACTTTGCCCTTTTCTTTTAGCGATAGAAGGGTATATTTTCGTTAATACGAATTTCATAAATTTATTGGTAAACATAAATGCATTAATAATCGGTTTGGGTGGATATTTTAATACCGTTGAAGTATATACCCCATCATGCAAACAAGGGTGATTTCCGACTAAAATATAAGGATCTTTTCGCTTGGGATTAAAGTCATGAAAATCTACTTCTAATTCAAACCTAGATTTATAAAAAGCCTTTCCAAGAAATCTATAAAATTGATACAAAATATTCAAATTATCACAACCTTTAGAAAGATTATAACATAAATGGAATCATTTGAAAAAGGCGATAATGGATTTTCAATAAAAAGGGCTAGTATTTGAATACTAACCTACTTCTAATGGATTATTTTTATATATGAAGTGTATCCCCGGCTTTCAATAGATAACATCGATCTTGAAATAGTTCTTTAAAGGTTTCCATTGCATTTTTCCCTGTACAATGTAATGGGATTAATTTTTCAAAATCCAATGATTTAAAATAGGTAGCTACACTTTGAATCTCTTCCTCTGTAGAAGCGTTCATATGCATGCCTGCAATAATATTCTTAATGTGTTTTTTAGGAAGTACTTCTTTGACTGTTTCGATTCCGTTTTGAATTCCAAAATGGGAACATCCTAAGAACAAACTCAACCCATCTAGTTCCTCTAATATCAAAATAATCTCATCGTGGAAATCGTCGATTTCTTGATTTACTAAATATTTAGCTTTTGGATTTTCATTCTGAATATTACCCAATACATAAATCGATTCATCTACTTTATAAAAACCTTCAATTTTTTTGTATAACTTACGAGCCCACGTCAAATCATCTTGACGAAATGGTATCCCATTACATCTTAAGAGTGATTCTTTTGCATACTTTGGAAAAAACGCATCTTTATGAAGAATAATTTCTTTTACATTCGACAATGAAATAAAATACCGTAATCCTCCGGTATGATCATAATGTCCATGGCTTAACACGATATAATCGGTATCTAAAAAATGAATTCCTAATTTTCTAGCGTTTTTTAGATATATATCCGTGTAACCGGTATCGAACAAAATATTTTGATTTTGATGCTGGATGTTTATAGATAATCCATGTTCATATAAAAAACCTGGTTTTGCCTCATCATTAGCAAGAATTGTTATCTCCATTTTAACTCCTTAAATAACTATATGCCATCCTTTGGTTCTAATATAATAGTAGTACTTTTATGGTCATATGTCAATATCGTTCTAAATAATTATATAAAAATTTCTAATAAAAAAGGCTTAAATCTCTATTGCGAGAATTAAGCCTAAATATTGTTTGTTATTATTGAAATTATTTCTCAATAACTTATTTTAAAAACGAATCTTTTTATCTTATTCAACAGGCATAACAATGTCTTGAAGTGTTGTCATTAAATCATCTTGGAAATCTTCTAAAGTTGTAAGGTTACTAGTTGTTAAATTGGATGCATTAAAATCTTTAATATCATCAAATTCAGTTGATAAGAAGTCCAGTAGAAGACCAACATTGGTTTTCATAGTATCCACTTCAGTATCTGTCATTCCAGATTCTTCTTGAATAGTGTCATCTTTCAAAGCTATCGCTATTGCATCAACGATATCATCAACCAATCCTCTGTTAGCATTGGTCATAAATCCATCATAAACTCCAGCTGCGAAAATAAGCTCTGCATAATCGAAATATGAGTCATCTTCGTAACCACTTCTTGAATTTCTAAAATCTGCACCATATTCAGAAACGCCATAGTTATAGGAATCTATTTCTAATTGAGCTAAATCATCAAACACATCTTCATCAACTAGATATTCAACTACATTTTGTAAAAGCTCAAATTGAGAAGACGATGAACTATCAACTGCGGATTGAAAAACAGTCATAAGTCCGAAATAAGCCAATGACATGCCACCCTTATCAGACATTGATGCATCTTCGCTAGGAATTAAAGCAAACATAAAATCAAGTGCTTTTTGATAATCTTCCGCTTTCACAGTTTGAAGAACTGCATCCATTAAATATACAGCTTCTTTACCAACTTCAAAATTTGTTAAACTTTCTTTATGTCGGAATTCGGTATAATTTGCAAATGTTTCATCAGTAGCATAGTTTTGATATTCTTCATCGTAATAATAATAAGAATAATTTTCTGCGATAGCAACTTGGCGAATAATTTCACCATCACTAGCTACAAAAGCATTTAAGAATGCATCGAATGCTTCTTCAAGCACAATTTGCAATTCCAATAATGTTTCGAAGTTTACACTTGATAGCATTTCAGAAACCATTTCTGTAGAGCTATCCGTATCTGACATTGCTGCAAATGCAGTAACTGCCTCATCAAACATCGCTTCTTTTTCTTCGTCTGTGAACATTTCATTCATTTCGTCAAATAAATCATCATTATCTGCTTTATAGGAATCAAAATATTTCACGTTAAGAATCATCACTTCTGCTGCCATCATTGCTTCGGATTGGTTAGAATTTAATTCACTAATCATAGTTGTAAAATATGCATTATCTAATCCATCAAGGAAATTAATAAATGCTTCTAAAGTCATCAATGATTGTGCAGCCATTTTACTATTATAATCTTCTACAATACCATCATAATTAATAGTGGTTGTTCCTGACATAGAAACCAATACGTTATACATATTATACATAAGTAACATATCTTCTTGTGAAGGCATTGTTTCTCTTAAAATATGCACGATTTCATCTTTTACTACTAACAATTCAGCAACATTTATAGATCCAGCATCTTCTGTTTCAGCCAACGCTTCAATGTTTGCAATCAAATCTGCGGTAATCATTTCTTCAACGGACATAAAATATTCAATCACTGTTGTAATTGTCATTACAATTGCATCAGGATCATCTTGAATTTGGTCTAATAATCCTTGCAACATATCAAGTTGCACTTGCAAATCATCTGTGCTATAAAAATAATCATCTCCATAATCCATTTCATCTTCGAGATCAGCAATTTCACTTTCAAGTGCATCTACTAATACGGTATTTACAAATGCAGACACTACAGCTTCTACGTTATCAACATCAGCCATAAACGCATCCATTACATCGTAAAAATCAGATAAACTTTCTACTGAGTCCATATCGTCCATCATCGTATCCATACTTGTAAGCATTGCTTCAACTTCGCTGCCAATCATCCCTTTATTCACTAATTCGGTTGCGAAATCTGCGCCTAAAACTTCATCATAGCCATGTGATAAAAGTGCTGCATTGATGGTTGCAATTTCTTGAGTTTTGTTTGCAACATATGCCAAACTTGGACTCAATGCAGAATCTTGCATTCCTCTTGGAGCTCTAGTTCTTACTTGAAATATTAATTTCGCTCCTTCTAGATCACCAAAATCGTATGAAGTTGTTTTTACTTTATCAACTTCCTCACTATTTGCATACACAATATATCCCGCAGCATCTTCCACTGCATCCCAACTCAACGTGGTCCCAGAAATAACGAGATTAGTTGGATTACTTATAAATTCATCCATATCTAAATCAATTTCTGAAGCAGAAGAGTTACATCCTACAAATCCAAAAATTAAAATCATTGTAAATAATAACAAAATAAATTTTTTCATTTTTTTCTCCTTTAATTAATTTTTATTACCCATATTATACCATATATGGTGATAATATACTTTTATTTTGTACAAATTCAAATCAAA
>CAZSVN010000014.1:0-17630 GCA_964610285.1 uncultured Candidatus Izemoplasmatales bacterium | reverse complement strand
AATTCCCGACGAATGACATCCCCGTCAGAAATACTGAAAAATTGCCTTTCACCGTCGACTAATTCTCCAAAGCGCTTGGCAATCAGGCCATCAGTGTCTTTTTCAATAAGTGGGTCCCAATTGGAACTCTGTAAAACTTTGATGACATTCCATCCAGCACCGTGAAATGCAGATTCCAATTCCTGAACAACTGATCCGTTACCGCGTACAGGGCCGTCAAGCCTTTGCAAATTGCAATTGATGACATAATGGGTACATTCTATCGTCAAACTTTGTTTGCAATTTATGAGCTGGAATCACATAAATTAATTGAAAACAATCAACCAATTACCGCTGATGCATTATCTAATATCATGAAAAACTTATACAAGGAATTTTATGATATGGATATTTCTAAAGAAGAAGTAAAAGAATATGTTTGGGCATACATTCCTCACTTGTTCTATACACCATTCTACGTGTATCAATATGCAACTAGTTTTGCAGCTTCATTGAAGATTTACGAAGATGTGAAGAATGAGAAGCCTGATGCGTTCAATCAATATATTAGTTTGTTAAAATCTGGTGGTTCAGACTATCCTGTAACACAATTATTAGATGCAGGTGTAGATTTAACCAAGGAAGACGCATTCAAAGCAGTTGTAAATAGAATGACTGAATTAGTAAATGAACTTGAACAAGTTTTAAATTCATGATATAATTATTTTTAATAAATCGTTGATATGGATGAGTAGTATAAAGCGTCTATTTAGAGAAAGAGTGGTTGGTGAAAACTCTTAGACAGATTATATGAATGGCCCATTGAGAGGTGTTAATCACACTCGTTTCCCGCGTTAAGGGGTCAAAGCGCTAGCTTTTGAGCTAGAACTAAGGTGGTACCGCGATTAAATCGTCCTTAACATAGGACGATTTTTTTATTTGAAAGGAAGGTTAATCATATGAAACGAATCGTATCTGGTATAAAACCAACTGGAACATTAACATTAGGTAATTACTTGGGAGCTATAAAACAATTTGTAAAACTTCAGAAGAAAATGTCTGATTGTGAGTTTTACTTATTTGTTGCGGATATGCATGCCATAACTACAAGACAAGTACCTAGTGAACTAAGAAAACGAATTTTAGACATCGCTGAGATGTATTTAGCTTGTGGGCTTGATAAAGAAAGAACCGTTTTGTATATTCAGTCTGAAGTACAAGAAAACCTGTTTTTAGGATATATACTTGAATCCAATGTATATATGGGCGAACTCGAACGAATGACACAATTTAAAGACAAGACTCAAAAACAAGAGACTTCGATTACTTCTTCTTTATTTACATATCCAGCATTAATGGCTGCGGATATAATATTATATGATGCTGATTACGTTCCTGTAGGAGATGATCAAAAACAACATCTCGAGCTAACTCGCACCATTGCAAGTCGATTTAATAATTATTATGGTGATTTCTTTACCATACCGGAACCTTTGATACCCGAAGTTGGAGCGAGAATAATGGATTTACAAAACCCAGAGAAAAAAATGTCAAAATCGGATTCCAATGAAAAAGGATTTATCACGATGTTTGATGACGCAGCTACGATTAAACGAAAAATAAAATCTGCGGTTACAGACTCGATTGGAATTATTGCATATGACCCAGAAAATCAAAAAGGATTGGCAAACTTATTAACCATTTATGCAAGTTCTACCGATAGAGATATTTCTGATATTGTAGAGCAATATAAAAATTCTAGTTACAAAGAGTTTAAAGAAGATTTGGGTAATGTTTTGGTGGATGTATTGATCCCTATTCAAGAACAATACCAAAAAATAGTGAAATCACAAGAATTACAAGATATCCTAAACAAAGGTAGAGACATCGCAACGTTGTATGCTTCTAGAAAAATGCAAAAATGCAAACGAAAAATTGGTGTAGGGAGAAAATAAAAACTTGGAAAAATTTTCCAAGTTTTTTTATGTTGTTTGCTTCTTATTTACAAATAAATTTAATACATGGATTGCAATCATTATACTACCTACTATAATAAACATTAAACTCATATTTCTATCTGCAATAAATCCTAATATTGGGGCAAATATTGCAACCAATAAAGACGTCATTTGGCTTTCTACACTTAACACGCTAGCTCTTCTTCCTGGTTCAGATGCATCTCCGACCAGTTCTACCATAAGTGGTCTTCGAATATTTAGGAAGATATAATATATTAAGAAAATCGCAAACACAATAAAAATATTTCCTAAAAAGAAACTCAATGTAATCATGATAATTCCTGAAAATAACCACATTGCATTGATGGTTTTTTTGTTGTCAAACTTCTCAACGATTAAATGAGCGTTTTTCGAAGCAACACTACTTACAAAATAGATAATTGCGTACATGATTCCAATGTAAATTTTAAGATTTTCATCGAGGGTAAACCCCTTAAACAATAAGACACCCATCGAAATAGATATGATAATTGGTTGAATATAATCCTTTATACTTTTAAATCCTGCTTGAAATGATGATGCTTCAAGGAGCAACTTTCTTACAGGCTTATCGGTCAGTGCATATTTAATAGAACGATAATTTTCTGCTACAAACTCTTTCATCTTGAATTCTTTGGATTCGGAATCATTCATATATTTAGGATAACTAATAATTAGTAACAAATCCAACACGTAAGGAATAATGGACAATAAGAACAACAACCTGACTTCTGGTAACCAAATGATAAATACGATAGAAATGATACTCATGGTCATAGAACCTAACATTGACATACTTCTTGTCTTTCCGTAAATCTTACTTTTCGTTGAAGCGACTTTATTTTTATCCAAGTACTGCATAATCATTGATTTATGGGTTCCTGAACGAAATGCTTCACCAAATCCAAATAATGCCATAGCTATGATGAACATATAATACTCTGTAGAAAGGTAGAACATCACAAATGACATAATATAAAAGAGAAAGCAAAACACTAGTTCTGTTTTCTTACCATACCTGTCTGCGATAACTCCTGAAGGTATTTCGAATAAATAGATAATGATTTCTCTAATAGAAAATAAGATCCCTACTTGGAATAAGGATAAACCCGATATAATGGTCAGATAAAACAATAAATACGGTTCAAAGAATCGTAAGTTTTTTAAAAATCCATAAGCACCGAATTTAAATATCTGAGTTTTATATTTTACATTTTCCAAATGCATTCTCACTTTCTATTTCTAGGCAATAAAAAAACCATACTGCACTCTTAAAAGAGTAAATATGGTCTTATAATTCCGTAAATTCTATTTCATTTCGTTGATATCATTGATGACTCTTGAAATTGCTTTATAAGCTTCTTCTTCATCTTTACCATTGAACGAAATCTTAATATTCTTGTTTGCAGGAACTCCAAGAGACATAACTCCCATGATCGATTTTAGATTAACTTTACGTTCATTAAATTCTAAGATCATTTCCGATTGAAAACTATTAGCTTTTGAAACAAGTCTTGTAGCCGGTCTTGCATGTAACCCGTTTTCATAAGTGATTTTATACTTTCCAACAATCATCAAAACCCCTCCAATATATTATTTTAATTTTTCGTTTAATCTTTCCGCATCAAAAGGAAAAATTAACTTTACTTGATTCCCTGAAACAAAGATTCCAGTACAACCCAAATCTTTTATTCCGTCTAAATTGCATTTTTCTACTTCATGTAACACAAATCTGAATCTTGAACCAGAATTAGATACTTCTTTTATATTATCTTTTCCTCCAAAGAGACCAATAATTAAATTTACCTCTTCATCACTTAATGGAGCGGTTTTTACCTTTGGTTTGTAAAAATATATAAAATATACTCCAATTACAATTATAAGAACACATAAAATGACAGGCCACCAAAAATTATCGTTCAGCCAATCTAAGTAGGTGGTTGGACCACTGTCCCATAAAAACCTCATCATTGAATCACCTCTAAGGTTATTTTACCACAAAATTATTGTATTTACATAGAAAGCATAAAAATATATGTATTTTTCATTAAAAAGTTGCTTATTTGGGGGCTGTATCGTATAATTTTCAATGAAGGAACGTGATAAAATGAAACATGTAGTCGAAGCTATCATTGAAATCCCAATGGGAACTCAAAACAAATATGAAGTTGACAAAGAAAAAAATCGTATAAAATTGAACCGAGTTTTATACTCCAAAATGACCTACCCAGCAGAATATGGTTTTATTGATGACACTCTTGCTGAAGATGGCGACCCATTAGATATATTAGTACTTGCTACAACAAAGACCTTCCCCGGTTGTATCGTGGATGCTCGGGTTCTTGGTTATTTGGATATGATTGACTCGGGGGAACACGACCAAAAAATTATTGCGGTTGTTGATGCTGATCCAAGATTTGAAGATTTGTGTGACTTAAAAGACGTCAAAGATTTACAATTAAGAGAGATCAAATTGTTCTTTACAAACTATAAAATTTTAGAACCTGGCCATCATGTTGAAGTTTTGGAATATTATCCTAGAAGTGATGCATTAGAATTAATTGAATTATGCAAAACTGCTTACAAACAAAGCAAACACAAACAGTAATACTTATTGAGAACATTTCATTATAAGGAGATCTTTTTATGACAGAAAAAGAAAAGATGTTAGCTGGTAAATTATATATGTCTTTTGACTCAGAGCTCGTAGCTGATCGTAATAATGCACGAAGAATCATTGAAGCATATAATAAGTCTACTTATGAAGAAACAACATTGAAGCAAAAATTACTGGATGAATTGCTGGTTAGCCATGGTATTAATACAGCAATTAATCCTCCTTTTCAATGTGATTATGGATATAATATATCGATAGGCGACCATTTTTTTGCAAATTATGATTGTGTCTTTATTGACGTAAATACTATTACGATTGGTAACAATGTAATGTTTGGACCAAAAGTATGTTTGTATACTGCTGGTCATCCAACTGATGCCGAAGTCCGGAATCTTCAATTAGAGTTTGGATATCCCATTAAAATCGGAAATAATGTCTGGATTGGTGGGAATGTGGTGGTGAACCCTGGTGTTACTATTGGCGATAATACTATTATTGGTTCGGGCTCTGTTGTAACGAAAGACATTCCATCGAATGTTATTGCCGCAGGCATTCCTTGTAAAGTAATTAGACAAATTACAAATAACGACAAAGAATATTGGAACAAATTAAAAGAAGAATATTATCAAAAATAAAGGAAAGACAAAATGTCTTTCCTATTTTTTTTATCTTTGGAAGGCAATTTCACCATTCACAATTACATAATCAGCTTTTGTCATATAATGATAAGGATGTCCACTCCAAATTACAATATCTGCGTCTTTTCCAACTTCAATAGAACCAACTCTATGGTCGATATAGTTGAGTCTTGCTGCATTAATTGTTACAGCTTTCAACCCATCAAGTTCAGATAGCCCTTCTCTTACGAAAATACTTACTTGTGTTAACGCGTTTGCTAAATGAATAACTGGATGATCTGTCATAATCGCAAAATCAACGTCAGCATCTTTTAATACTTTCGCCGAGGTGAAGGTTTTGTTTCTAAGTTCATATTTTGATTTTGAACCAAGTGTTGGCCCAATAATAATTCTTTGGTTGTGAAGTTTCACATAATCAGCAATTAAATGCGCTTCTGTAGCATGTTCTATCGTAGCAGTTAATCCAAATTCTTCGATAAGTCTAATTGCTGTTACAATGTCATCTTGTTGATGCGCATGAATTTTTACTGGGAATCCATCAAATACTCTTGCTAAAGAATCCATCTTTGCATTGAAATCTGGTTTCACTGCTTCTTTGTTCGCTTTGATATTTTGATAGTATTTATCTAGCTTTTCTTTGTACTCTTTTGCTTTGGTTAAATTTTCGCGAATCAACGCTGCTGAAGCCATTCTTGTTGATGGTGAAGTACTTTTGGAGTGGTATACTCTTTTTGGATTTTCTCCAAGAGCCATTTTCATAGAAGATTCTTCCACAACAATCATATCATCCATCGTTTTCCCAAATGTTTTCATAACACAGAATGTTCCACCAATTAAATTTGCGCTACCAGGGCCAGTACAAACCGTTGTAACTCCCGCTTCTAACGATTCAGCAAAAGCAACGTCTTGAGGTTTAATAGCGTCAATCGCTCTCATTTCTGGAGTGATTGGTGATGTCATTTCATTACCATCGGCACCTTCAAAACCAATTGCTTCTTCAAATATACCTATGTGACAATGCGGGTCAACAATTCCCGGAGTAACAAAATTTTTCTTAGCATCTAAAACGGTTGCTTTCGGATAATCCTTCACTTGGATTTTTCCAATTTTATTGATTGTTCCATTTTCGATTAATATATCACAAATTTCATAATTGATATCTGCCATACTTAATAAGTTTGCATTTTTAATTAGAATCATTATTTTTCTCCTATTCTCTTAACAATATTTATTAAGACTTTACTGCCATTCAGTAAAGCTGATTCATTAATTTCAAATTTCGCGTGGTGTATTGGATAGTTATAACGATCTAAATAGCCAATTCCAAGCCAAGCCATAGCACCTTTTTTAAGATTCACATAACGCGAGAAATCTTCTGCACCCATAGAAGGCGTGTCTAAGAGAACAACGTTCTCTTCGCCTAATATTTTGATTGCTTCTTCCCCTAGTAAATCTGCCTCTACTTCGGTATTAATTAAAGCATCATATTCTCGAATATATTCAAATAAATAGTCTCCACCATGAGCTTGGGAAATATTAGAAACTAGGGATTTTAATTCTTTTTCGAATAATAGCCTTACTTCTTCCGAAAACGTTCTTACAGTCCCTTCTAAGTATGCTTCATTGGGGATTATATTATGAGTAGTCCCGGAAGTTACGTGTGCAATAGAGATAACACCTTTTTCCATTGGATTTAGTTTTCTTGATACAATCGTTTGTGCCGCCATTATAAACTGGGCTTGCATAATAATAGGGTCTACTCCTAGATGTGGATAAGCTGCATGTGTCCCTTTACCAATAAACCGTATTTTTAAGGTGTCGGCGGATGCCAAGCACTCTTTCCTATTATAACTTAATTTACCTGCATCTAAATCTGAAGTAACGTGCAAGGCAAAGAATACATCACAATCATCTACGATATGACTATCAATGATTCCTAATGCGCCTCCAGGATTCGGACCTTCCTCTGCTTCTTGAAAGATCAGTTTCACAGTCCCAGACCATTCATCCAAATGTTCTGATAGATATTTGGCTGCGCCTAATAACATTCCAGTATGAGCATCATGACCACATGCATGCATTTTTCCGAGATTGTTCGATTTAAACTCTAATGTAGTTTCTTCTTCTATTGGTAATGCATCAAAATCCGCTCTCAACCCAATGACTGGCCCATCCCCATTTCGAATAATTCCAATAATGGAATTTATACCAACATGAGGTATGAACTCTATGTTAAGTTTTTCTAGTTGAAACTGGATAAAATCATGAGTCTGAATGCAATCAAAACCAAGCTCAGGGTTTTGATGAATTTGTCTTCTGCAATTTATTATATACGCTTCTAGAGCTTCGAATGTATTCATAAGCATCTCCTATTTCTTCATTTTTAATTCTAATTTTGACATGTATTTCGTTGAAATAAAACCAGCTAATAACGCAACGATTCCACCAAGAATTGACCAAATATTATGACTGACATAATTCCACAAATCTTTATATATTGGTATTTGAGTAGAATAATCCACAGAAGTTCCTGGATCTCTAATTTCAAAAAATATCGCAACACAACTAGCTAATATAAATCCTAGAATTGCATAGTAGGTCTGTGACTTGTAATTCTTTAGGAAGTATTCAATAACCCTACTAAACAATATGATACCTGCCGCTGCACCTAAGGCAAAAGGAATTATGATCTGTAGATTATAAGCAATACTACTGAAATCTAAAACATTCCCTACAACATTGGATACGATTGCTGTATAGAAGCCTAAAACCAATAACAAAGCTGACCCGGATATACCAGGTACAATCATGGTCATGGAAGCCGCCATACCCAACAGGAACACAACAATCAAATTTATAAAATTCACATCAATATAATCAATTCCTTGAGTTGTCTTTGTTTTTTCAAAAACAATTAATACAATAATCAATGAAAAAGAAATAACAAAAGCTATTACGCTGCTTATGCTAAGTTTCTTTTCTATAGCTATTTTGTAAATTTGTTTCACTCCACCTAATATCAAACCGATAAAAAATAGTAAAACAACAAACGAATTCCATTCAATTAATATACTAAAGAGTTTTGCTAAAGCTACAACACTAATTCCAATACCAATAAACAGTGGAATCAAGAAGGTTACACTTTTTTTGAATTCTTTAAATATATTTCCTAAGGAATGCAGCAGTTTTTCATAAACGCCAAGATAAATAGCTAATGTTCCACCACTTACCCCTGGGATTATGAATGCTATTCCAATGATAAATCCTTTTACAATTAGTTCTATAAACATTCTATCACCTATTTAAATACTGCATCTCCGATTAAATCATAATCAAAAGCGGATTTAATCAAAACGGGTACAATATCTCCTATTTCTAAAGATTTTATAGATTGAAATACAATCATTCCATCGATATCGTCTGGAGCAAATGCATAACTTCTTCCGTAGTAGAATTTGCTTTCATCATCATATGCTTCCACGATAGTCATATGGGTTTGGTTTTTCATCTTCTTATTATTTTTTCGCGCTATTTGTTTTTGAAGTTTCATGATTCTCTCTTGACGATCTTGTTTAATATCTTCGCAAATTTGATCTTCAAAATCATAAGATGCGGTATCTTCTTCTGGGGAGTACGTAAACACTCCTAGTCTATCAAACTCGAATTCTTCTGTGAACTTGTAGAGTTCATTAAAATCATCCTCTGTTTCCCCTGGGAATCCCACAATATAGGTAGTTCTTATAATACTATTAGGAATCTCTCTTTTAATTTTAGTTAGTAAATTCCTTATATAATCTGGAGACCCTCTACGATTCATTCTGCGTAAAACATTGGCTGAAATATGTTGTATTGGAATATCAAAATAGTTTGCCACCAAATCATTGGTTTTGATTTCTTGAATCAACTCATCCGTAATCTCTGTAGGATATAAATACAAGATACGAAGCATTTTTAATCCGTCAATACTTGAGATTTCTCTTAATAAAGTTGGCAATAAACTTTTTCTGCTTGCAGATAAATCACTACCATACCTAGTGGTGTCTTGAGAGATTAAATTGAGCTCAACTGCACCATTTTGAATTAAGGTTTTACATTCGCTAATAATATCTTCCATTGGTCTTGAGCGGAATGTTCCTCGAATTAATGGTATAGCACAATACGTGCAATTATTGTTGCAACCTTCTCCTATTTTAACATATGGCGTATATTTGGACCCGGTTAACAATCTACTTTCATATTTTAAAGGTTGAAATTTCAAATGATAATTCTTAAATACATCTTCTAAGATAAGATGTATTCTTGGATAATCATCTAGACCAATTACGCGATCAATAAATGGCATATCTTTTTCTAATTGCGCTCGGTATCGTTTTGCATAACAACCCGTTACAATCAGTTTCTTTCCATATTCTTTCATTTCAAGAATGGTATCTAATGTTTCTTGCTTTGCTGATTCAATAAACCCACAGGTATTGATGATGATTGCATCAGCATCTTCTGGTTCACTGACAATTGTGCATCCAGCTGTTTTCAATATATGTAACATCATTTCGGAATCCACCAAATTCTTAGCGCATCCTAAACTAATAAACCCTATTTTCATAATTACCTCGTTTTCTTTCATTGAATATTATAATCTTTTTTTAGAAGCATTGAAAGAAAAAAGAGGAAAAATCCTCTTTTTTGTTTGTTTACGTTGGTTGATTCAAAAACTGAGAATTATATAAATCAGCATAAACTCCATTTTGAGCCAATAATTCTGCGTGATTTCCTTGTTCAACAATGCTACCTTCGTTCATAACTAGAATTAAGTTAGCATTTTTGATTGTCGACAATCTATGTGCAATGACAAAACTAGTTTTACCCTTCATCATGAAATCCATAGCGTTTTGAATATAACTTTCTGTACGAGTGTCTACTGAGGAAGTTGCTTCATCAAGAATCAATATTTTAGGATCACAAAGGATAGCTCTAGCAATAGTAAGTAATTGTTTTTGTCCTTGTGAAATATTAGATGCATCTTCTTTTAGTATCGTATCGTATCCATCGGATAAGGTCTCAATAAAATGATGAACATGAGCTTGTTTACATGCGGTAATGATTTCTTCATCTGTCGCATCTTTTCGCCCATAGGCAATATTCTCTTTGATGGTTCCAGAAAATAACCAGGTATCTTGTAAAACCATCCCAAAGAGCCCTCTTAGATTGTTTCTTGTAACATCTGTCGACTTGATATCATCAATATAGATGTTTCCACCTTTGACTTCATAAAATCTCATTAGCAGATTTACAAGAGTCGTTTTTCCAGCTCCAGTAGGTCCAACAATAGCAATTTGTCTTCCTGGATATATTTCAAGGTTTAACCCTTTAATTAGTTCTTTATCTTCTTTGTATGAAAAATCAATGTCTTTGAATAAAACCTTGCCTGAAAACTTTGCTTCGGAGAAATTAGAATCATCTTTTTCTTGAATTTCATCTACTTGATCCATCAGTTCAAAGATTCGTTCCGCTCCAGCCACAGTTGATTGCAATTGATTAGTAATACTTGCGATGTTCAAAATCGGATTTACAAATTGTCTTTGATAAGTGATGAAACTAATAATATCTCCTATCAATAGAGGATTTGTTGCTCCAGCTAAAATTCCACCTACAAATACAACAGCTACATAACCAATGTTTGAGATAAAATCAAGAATTGGTCGAATCAATCCACTAAGGAAAGCTGCTCCTTTGGCTTCTTTTGTAAGATCTTCATTAATCAATTGGAACTTGTCATAAGATTCTTGTTCTTTTCCAAATAATTTTACAATGATGTTTCCACTAAATACTTCTTCAATATTACCATTTAAAGATCCTAAGAAACGTTGTCTCCTAATAAATTTCGCTTGCGATTTTTTCGCAATCGCTTTGGTGGAGAAAATAAATAATGGTAATGTAACTAAAGCAATAATAGTTAGTTGCCAGGATATGATAAACATCATGACTAAAACGCCAATAATAAAGAAGAATGACGATATAATTTGAATCAAACTTTGTTGAATAGAGTTGATTACCGTGTCTACATCATTGGAGAAAATAGATAAAATATTTCCGGTTTGTTCTCCATCAAAATATCGTATAGGTAATCGTTCCAGTTTTTCTCTCATGGAGTTTCTTAGATTTTTACCCAAACTAATGGACACGGAATTACTCATCACACTACTGATGGTTTCCGCAATAAATCGTATTCCATATAGAGATAAAATAATGATAAAGTATTTGATTACGTTCTTTGCTAAAGCATCTTGGTCTAAACGCCCAATAATAAAGTTTTGAAAGTCGTTCAGAATATCTTTAATAATAAATGGACCTAGTACAGCAACTCCAACTGTAGCAATCGTAAAGATACTGATAATAATTAATCTTGTTTGAAATGGTTTTAGGAAATCAATTAGTCTTCTTACCGTGCCTTTAAAATCTTTTGCTTTTTCTGCAGGCATAGCAAGACCCATACCAGGGCCACCACCACCACGACCTCTTTGAGGTCTTTTCATTGGTGCTTGCGAAACTTTTTTATCGTTAGATTGTTGAGGAATTGATTGGTTAGTTTTTACTTGTTCTTTTAGTTTTTTACTCATGATAATTCCTCCTCATCCATTTGCGATAGAGCAATTTCACGGTAAACTTGGCAGTCTTTCAATAAATCTCTGTGCTTCCCTAATCCTACAATTCTACCATCTTGTAATACTAATATTTTATCAGCATTCATAATAGTCCCAATTCTTTGGGCTACAATAAACACGGTTGCGTCTTTTACTTGTTCTTTCATTGCACTTCTAAGATTTGCATCGGTTTTAAAATCCAGGGCAGAAAAGCTATCATCGAAGATATAGATTTTTGGTTTTCGAACCATTGTTCTAGCAATCGATAAACGTTGTTTTTGTCCTCCAGAAAAATTAACTCCTCCTTGTTCTATAACAGCGTCGTATTGATCGTCCAGCGCTTCAATAAAATCTTTTGCTTGGGCAATTTCAACCGCGGTTTGAAGTTCTTCAAAGGTAGCGTCTTCTTTTCCATATAACAAATTGTCTTTGATGGTTCCCGAAAACAATTGAGCGTTTTGAGTTATGAACCCAATAATGGATCTTAATTTTTTAAGTTTGATATCTTTAACAGGAATTCCATCTATCGTTAAACTACCACAACTGATGTCAAACAATCTTGGGATCAAATTAACAATCGTTGATTTTCCAGACCCAGTAGAACCTATAATCGCTATGGTTTCTCCTGGCTTTGCTTCAAAACTTATGTTTTCCAAAATATTGGTTTCCGCATCCGGAAATTTGAAACAAACATCTTGAAATTTTACTGCACCCTTAAAATCAAAGTCGTTAAACTCATCCGTTGCTTCATCTAAAATAGTTGTTTCTGTTTCTAAAATTTCTCTTACTCTGTTTGCAGAAACTTGAGCCCTTGGGAACATAATAAAGGTCATTGTTAACATCAAAATACTAAACATAATTTGTCCCGCATATTGAAAAACTGCTCCTATATTTGCTAACCCTTGATAATCGGAAATTGTACTATTGGATATCATTGTATATCCAATAAATAGAATTCCAACCATTGCTAGATTGAATATTAGATTAATTACTGGATTCAAAATCGCCATAATTCTACCAATCTTAAATTGCAATCCAGCTAAATCGCTATTTGCTTCTCTAAAACGTTCTACTTCTGTTTCCCCTTGTCCAAATGCACGAATCACACGAACACCATTGATGCTTTCTCTCGTTACCAAAGTAAGTCGATCAATTCGTTTTTGTTGTAATTTAAATAAAGGCATCGCAACGATAAATACAATGACGATTACAACCGCCAGTATTGGAACAGATAATCCAAGAGATCCAGTTAGTTGAGCGCTTTTTCTTAACGCAAATATAAGACTTCCAAAAAATATAACTGGAATTCTTAGTATCATTCTCGAAGCCATCATAAAGAAGTTTTGTATTTGAGTAATGTCATTTGTTGCTCTTGTAATCAATGTTGATGTCCCTAATTTACTCGTTTCAGCTATCGATAAGGAATTTACTTTTTTATATAAATCACTTCTCATATCCCTGCTCATGTGGGTTCCTACATGACTAGAAACATACATCAAGGCAATGGCTGATAGTGATGATAATAATGTCACTCCTAACATCAAGCCAGAATACTTTGTAATAATAGTAAAATCCGATATTTGAGTAACATTACAAGTGTCTAGCGTTACATCACATGAAGGTACAACGGTCCAAACATCCAGCGTTGCATTGTATTGGGAGAATTCTGCTTGAATTCCCTTTCCCAGTAAACTACTCATAAAATCAGGTAATAATAAAAGGCTTAAGGATGTCATCACAACTAAAATAGAGATGACAATCGCTTCTTTCCAGTAGGGCCTTAAATATTTAAATATTATTTTCAATTGTTGTATCCTCCTCGCCGTAGTATTCAGATAATAGATGGTGAATTTTTCGAGAAATATTATTTAATACAACTCGTTCTTCATCGGTAATTACTGTATTCACTAATGCTTCCCATTCTTCAAATATATTATGAACTTGTTTAGCTACTTTTTTCCCTTCTTCTGTTAAGGACAATACGTAGCCTCGTAAATCATCTTGATTTTTTTCCTTTACAATTAATCCATCGTCAACCATTTTATTGATGGCTCTTGTTGCGTGAGATTTATGATAGAACAACCCTGCAATTAAGTCATTCATTAATATCCGGTTTCCCGACTTGATGATAATACCTAGATACGGAGCTTCTGCTCTGGTAATTGGAAGCTCTTTGAAATGTTCATCTAAGAAGCGATGATGATATTTTCTATTTGCATGTTCATACTCAGTTCTTTGCATTTTATATTCTCCTTAAAAAAAGTGTCAATATAAGTATAAAGTAATTTAGTTGCGTTGTCAACTATTTTGTTTTATAAAAAAATCAGTCATTGTTTTAACGACTGATTTCTATTATTAAGAGTCTGTTTTTACTACTTGAATCATCGATGTTATTTCATCAATGTAGTCAATATTTAAGGCAGTTAATGGATAGAATGTTCCTTGTCTACCTTGATAATAGGTTTGATTTGCTAAAGCCCAGTTGCTTCTCCATGCATCCTCATCGTTTACATATCCTACGATCGTATCAAATGCTTCATCCAAAGGAGCAGCGTAACCAACTACCTCAGCATTTAAAGCAACATTATCCGCATCCAATAAGAAATTCATGAATTGGTGAGCAGCGTCAATGTTTTTTGCAGTATTTGGAATTACCATAGAATCTAAAAACACCATTGTTGTTTCCGGAATATAGATATTGAAGTCTGCTTGTATTTCTTCCATAGTACGACCGTCGTCTAATTGAATATATAAACGATCCAAATAATCTCCTGTATAAGCAAATGCCATGTCTAAGTTATCGGATTCCACATTTCTTTTTAGTGTGTCATCTCCCCATTCCATGAAGTTTGCCCCTTCAATCGCTGTTTGTGCATCTGATAGCAAGCTAGTGTTATAATCATTTGGGTTATCCCCTAAATACATCAAAGCTGCTGCATAAGCAAATTGTGCTACGTCATACATTCCTCTACGAGCATCAGGAAAATAATTTTCTGCGTCAAAATACACATCCCAACCATGTTCGTTCAAAGCTTCTTCTAGCCCTTCTACACGGTTATTGTAGATGATTCCAAAAGTACCCCAAAAGTATGGAACTGCATAGTCTTTGTAATCAACAGTGTTACCAGTTCTAGCTAAAGTAGTATTAGTCATGGAAGTAAAAATTTGATTTACTCCCTCCATATAAGTTACATTATCGTAGTTTGGTAGTAAGTCATAGTCCAGTGCAATCAACATATTTTCGTCTGCCATTTTCTCTACCATGTAATCCGATGGAATTACGATATCATAAGCAGTTGTCTTGCTTTTTATTTTAGAATAAAATAATTCGTTGGAACTTGCAATACTGATAATCACGTCAATGCCAGTTTCTTCTTCAAACAACGCAACAACATCGTCATTTATATACTCTCCCCAGTTCAAAATTCTTAATTTTGGAGCGGAGGAACAAGCCGTTAATACAGTGAATAAAAACACTGAAACTGCTGTAATTAATATTTTTTTCATTTTTTTATACGATACCTTTCTTTTTTTTATTTTTTAATAGTTGATAAGCTAGTAAGCCAAGTAATGTAAATATGGTTAGTAATGTAGAAAATGCATATACGGAAGGAGTCAAATCCCTTCTACCAATTACAGCGTATATCCATATCGATAGATTATCAAATCCCGCCCCCGTATTGAAATAACTAATAACAAAATCATCAATACTCATTGTTAAAGCTAGTAACATACCGGAGAAGATTCCCGCTTTTATTGCCGGAACCAATACTTTTACTAAAGCCTTGGCTGGTCTTACTCCTAAATCCAATGCAGCATCCATTAAATTGGGATCGGTTTCTTTCAGTTTTGGCATTACATTTAAAATTACATATGGTATCGTAAAGAATAAATGCGCCATAACTAACGTAAATAGCCCGAATATATTTGGAAACAATGGCATTAATAATCGAAACATTAACATAAGTGAGAATCCAGTAACGATATCAGCATTTAGGATAGGTACATTATTCAGTAACATCCATTTTTGGCGTTTCTTCTTATCTAATGAATACAATCCAATTGCAAACAATGTTCCTAGTATTGTCGCAAATACGGTAGCGATAATAGATACGATAAATGTATTTTTAATCGCGATCATCAAGTCTTCTTCATGGATAATATTAAGATACCATTTAAATGATATACTAGAAAATTCAGACATCACTCTACTACTATTTACCGATTGTATTGCCAAAACAAAAATCGATAAATATAAGAAAAATATTACTACATACACGACTACTGCTTTGACGATTTTATAGATTTGTCTATATTTTGAATAATCTCTATAACCATATTCTTGTAATGTGGCTACTTGATATTCTGTATTGTTATATATCATAATAGCGTCTCACCTTCCTTATCAAACCTAGTCAATAATAATATTGAACCGAGAATGAAAATTAGAATGATGACCGATAATAAAGATCCATGATTATAATTGGTGCTAATAAATTTGTTATCAATGATATTCCCAATAAAAACAATATTTCCTCTACTAAGAATTTTTGGTATAGCAAACCCTGCTAGAGTTGGTAAGAATACCATGATAGATCCGGTTACTACCCCTCTAAGTGATAGTGGAAATACTACTTTCCAAAATGTTTTAAATGGAGTGAGTCCCAAATCAATAGAAGCTTCCTCAACAGAAACATCTATTTTTTCTAATGCAGTATAAATTGGTAGAATCATAAATGGTAAGTATGTAAAAACCAAACCAAATAATACAGCAAATCCAGAACCTGCGGTATTTCCAAGCAGACTAAATCCCAAGATGCTTTTGATAATATTGTTTTCGGACATAACATTCATTAACGCTTCTGTTCTCAACAATAGATTTGACCACATTGGTAGAATAATAATGGTTATAATAACAAATTTGTTTTTGATTCTAGATTGTTTAATTTGGTAAGCTGTAAAATATCCTAACACAAAACATATAATTGTCGTTAGAGTAGCATAAATAAGACTATTTTGAAACGCAATTAACGTTTGACTTTGAAACAAGAGATCCCAGTGCGTGAATGTTACAATGATATCACTAAAAGCAATGGATGAATTATAGTTCGTCATTCCAATAATAATCATAGCTAGCAACGGTACAAACACTAATATAACCAACCACGCTTGGTATGGCTTTGCTAAGCCTTTAAACAATCTATTCACTAGATTCTACCTTCATGATATGTATTTCATAAGGGTCGATGGATAAGCCGATGGATTGGCCAATCTCATAACTTTCATAGGTATGAACAACCAATGTGTTTTCTCCTATTTTTACATCAACCTCATTGTGAACACCTTTAAACAAACTAAAGGTCACTGTTCCAACTAATTTTGCTTTGTCGATATCCACCACATCAAAATCTTCTGGTCGAATCACGATATCTACTGGTTCATTTTGTTCAAATTGATAACCCATACAAGCAAAATCAACATCTAAGAAGTGCACTAAATCTTTTTTCTTATAAATTCCTGGTAAGATATTAGTTTCACCAATAAAATTCGCTACGTAACGATTGATTGGCTCATTGTATATAGATTTTGGTGATCCAACTTGTTGAATCAAGCCATCTTTCATAACAACAATTCGATCACTCATCGTCATTGCTTCTTCTTGGTCATGAGTAACAAATACAAATGTGATCCCAAGTTTTCGTTGCATTTCTTTTAACTCGTATTGCATGGATTGTCTTAATTTCAAATCCAAAGCAGC